>NZ_JBTSWJ010000006.1:298965-306871 GCF_054612375.1 Alsobacter sp. R-9
CGTCCTGTGCCGCGCCTCCATCGTCGTCGAGTACGAGCCGCAGACGCGGATCGAGGGCGACATCCAGCAGCTTGCGGCGGATCACCCCGTGGTCGAGCTGTGGCGCGTGCTGGCGGGCGAGCACCCCGGCCGCGCCGGCGACGCCGACGTCACCGTCTTCGATTCGGTCGGCTTCGCCGTGGAGGACTTCTCCGCCCTGCGCTGGGTCCGCTCGCGCCTCGCCGGCGGCGATTTCCACGAGGAGCTCGACCTCCTGGCCGATCCCGACGACCCGCGCGACCTGCTCGGCATGCTGCACAGGGCCGCCTGACGCCCGCCACGCCTCTCCGGCGAACCGCCGGCCCGCCCCGCCATTGACCCGTGTCAGTGACACGGGCCGCCGTCCGCGCTAGCAAATCACGCGAGACGGATGGGGAATGGGGCGATGGCGAACTGGTTCCGGCGCATCCTGCCGCGCGAAGAGGCCTTCTTCGACATGTTCGAGCGGCACGCCCGCACGCTTGTCGCGGGCGCGGCGGCCTTCCGCGAGCTGATGAAGGGCGGCGATTCGATCCCGCGCTGGTGCGAGGAGATCGCCCGCCACGAGAACGAGGCCGACGAGATCGCCCGCGAGGTGATGCTCTCAGTGCGGCGCACCTTCGTCACGCCCTTCGACCGCAGCGACATCAAGGACCTCATCCAGTCGATGGACGACGCCATCGACCAGATGCACCAGACCGCCAAGGCCATCCAGCTCTTCGACATCCGCAGCTTCGAGCCCGCCATGCAGGACATGGCGGCCCTGGCTGTGGAGGCGGCCGACCTGACGGCCGCCGCCGTTCCGCTGCTGCGCAAGATCGGCCCCAACGCCACCGCCATCGGCGCCTTCGCCGAGAAGGTGACGCATCTGGAGGAGAAGGCCGACCACCTGCACGACGCCGGCCTGCGCGAGCTTTACCAGCGCCACCGCACCAGCGACCCGATGGCCTTCATCGTCGGCTCGCAGCTCTACGGCCATCTCGAGAAGGTGGTGGACCGCTTCGAGGACGTGGCGAACGAAATGCACGCCATCGTCATCGAGCACGTCTGAGGGCCGGCCTTGGACGCGACCCTCGTCTTTCCGCTCCTCGTCGCGCTCATCGCCGTCGCGCTGCTGTTCGACTTCCTGAACGGCCTGCACGACGCGGCGAACTCCATCGCGACCATCGTCTCGACCCGCGTGCTGCGGCCGTCCTACGCAGTGGTGTGGGCGGCGTTCTTCAACTTCATCGCCTTCCTGTTCTTCGGCCTCCACGTGGCCGAGACGGTAGGCAAGGGCATCGTTGCGGCAAACGTCGTCGATGCCGCGCTCATCTTCTCTGCGCTGACCGGCGCCATCGCCTGGAACGTCGTCACCTGGGCGCTCGGCATCCCCTCTAGCAGCTCGCACGCGCTCATCGGCGGCCTCGTGGGCGCGGCGCTGGTGAAGGCCGGCTTCGATGCCGTCGTGTGGGCCGGCTTTCTCAAGACCGCCGGGGCCATCGTCCTCTCCCCCACCATCGGCTTCCTGCTGGCGCTGATGCTGGTGGCCATCGTGTCGTGGCTCTTCGTCAGGGCGACGCCCTTCGCCGTCGACAGCACGTTCCGCAGCCTGCAGTTCGTCTCCGCCGCGCTCTACTCGCTGGGCCACGGCGGCAACGACGCGCAGAAGACGATGGGCATCATCGCGGTGCTGCTCTACTCGCAGGGCTACATGCCCGAGGGCTTCCACGTGCCCTTCTGGGTGGTCCTGAGCTGCCAGGCGGCGATGGGGCTCGGCACGCTCTTCGGCGGCTGGCGGATCGTCCACACCATGGGCTCCAAGATCACCCGCCTCACCCCGATGCAGGGCTTCTGTGCCGAGACGGGCGGTGCGATCACGCTCTTCGGCGCGACGTGGCTCGGCATCCCGGTGTCGACGACCCACACCATCACCGGCGCCATCGTCGGCGTCGGCGCCGCCCGCCGCGTCTCCGCCGTGCGCTGGGGCGTCGCCGGCAACATCGTCGTCGCCTGGGTGATCACCCTGCCGGCCAGCGCCGCCATCGCCGCCGCGACGATGCTGCTGCTGCGCCTGTTCTGATTGTTTCGACCTCGGCCCCGGTCCCTCCGGGAAACACTGGACTCCGGAACGCGCGGGCCACGCCCTTTTCGGCGCATCAGCCGCCCTTCGTCCCCCGCTCGGGGATGCGGCCCATGCGGTTCAGCACCTCCCGCGGGATGCCGTAGGCCCGCACCGCCTGCTCCCAGTGCCTGAGCCCGCTGAGCTCGCGCTGGATCATCAGCGCCCACGCCCGGTCGGCCGCCTTGTCGAGGAGCCTGTCGCGCTGCGCCGCCACGTCCGCCCCGGCTCCCGAAGCCTTGCCGCCCCCCGGCCCGCCTGCCGTCGCCCCGCCCGCGGCCTCACCGGCATTCGCGTCGAAATCCCGCAGCGCCGCCAGCGCAGCCTCAAGTTGCGCCCCGAGGTCGCCCAGCGTCTCGGCCCGCTGCTGCGCGATCTCCACCTCCAGCACGCTCGCGCCGGTGGCGCGCGTGCCGCCGGGCATCAGGCTCTGGGGCGGGCGCAGGGACATGGGGCTTCCACGGTTCGTGACCGCCGCAATGTAGGGCACCGGGCCGGGGCTGGGAAAGGGATGGCGCCCGCGCCGCCTCCGACGCGGGTGCGCCGCATCCCCTTGCCGCCTCCATGGCCTTCAGGGGCGTCAATCCGTCCCCAGCATTCCGGTTGAAGCACGCCCGTCTTCCCGGGCACTCTGTAGCGTGAGCGGAGCCGTCACGGGCCGGGCCATGGCGGCCCCGACTGGCGGGGCCCTGGTGGGAGGATGCAGGGATGAACCCAATGGTCAGGCTCGCGGCGCCCCTCGTGCTCCTCCTCTCGTGGCTCATCCTCCCCGCCGGTCCGCCGGCGGCGCTGGCGCAGGGATTGCCGGCCTACACGGCCTCCGCCGGCATGCTCAACGTCGGCAAGGACCCGGAGCGGCCGGAGGCCGAGATCTTCCACATCGCCTACGTCGCCAAGGGGGCCGACCCGGCGACGCGGCCGGTGACCTTCGTGTTCAACGGCGGCCCGGGCGCCGCGAGCATCTACCTGCACCTGTCCGCCCTCGGGCCCATGACGATCGCCACCGCCGGGGACGGCAGCTTCCCGCCCGTGCCGGCGCGCCTGCAGCCCAACCCGGACAGCTGGATCGCCTTCACCGACCTCGTCTTCATCGACCCCGTGGGCACCGGCTACAGCCGCATGCTGCCCGGCCCCGACGGCAAGCCCCGCGACCCGGCGCCCTACTACGCCGTCGAGAGCGACCTCCACATGATGTCGTGGTTCATCCGGCAGTGGCTCACCGCCAACAACCGCTGGGGCTCGCCCAAGGGCATCGCCGGCGAGAGCTACGGCGGGCTGCGGGTGGCCGCGCTCTCGCGCATCCTGGCCGAGCAGTACGCCATCAACATCAACCGCGCCGTGCTGATCTCGCCCGCCCTCTTCGTCGACCTCGCCGACACCCACTATTCGCTGGTCGCGCCGATGACGCTGCTGCCGACGCAGGCCGCCATCGCCGCCCACTGGGGCCTGAACAACCTCGGCACCGATCCCGCCGCCATCAAGGCGGTCGAGGACTACGCCATGGCGGGCTACCTCGCCGGCCTCGCGACTCAGGGCCGCGCGAGCCCGGAGGAGCGGGCGGCGTTCTACGCGAAGGTCGGCGGCCTCATCGGGCTCGACCCCGCCCTCGTGGCCCGCCACCGCGGCCGGGTGTCGGAGAGCATCTTCGTCGCCAGCCTGCTCGCGTCGCGCGGCCAGGTGCTCGACACCTATGACGGCACGCAGGCCAGCGACAACCCGCGGCCCGAGGCGCAGGGCCTCGGCGTTCTGGACCGCTCGCTCACCATCCTCGCCGGCGTGCTGCTGGCGCCCTTCATGGACTATGTCCGCAAGGATCTCGGCTACGTCACCGACCGGCCCTACATCCCGCTCAACATCACCGAGGTGAACATGCACTGGGACCGCGGCTCGACGCTCGGCGGCCCCGACGATCTCAACGTCGCCCTTGCCCAGAACCGCGACCTCCGAGCCCTCGTGGTCCACGGCTACCACGACCTCAACGCCAACTACCTGCTCTCCCGCTACCTCCTCGAGCAGTCCACCCGCGGCCCCGACGCCCGCAAGCGCCTCTACTTCGGCACCTACGTGGGCGGCCACATGTTCTACCTGCGCACGGCGAGCCGGGCGGAGATGGCGAAGGACGTGAAGGGGTTCTACGAGGGGAAGTGAGGGGGGCACTGCGTGGCGACGGGGAGCGGCCGGGTCGAAGGCGGGTGCCGCCGGCCGCCCCACCGCGCGCAGAGGATGACGGCGCGACGGACCTTGTTGGTTGTTCGGACCCCGGCAAGCACCCGGTGCCTTACCGAAGTGCAGGGGAGCGGGCGACACTTTCCGCCTATTCTGTTATCCTTCCTCGATGACCAAATCCGTCCGCACCATGCGCGACGCCATGTCGGTGATCTGGCTAGCGGCTGGTCCCGTCGTCCTGATCGTGCTGGTCATCGCCCTGCCCATGGCCTTGATGGCACTCGGATCATGGCTCGATCCCGAACGCGGGGCAGGCCTCGGCTATGGACTTGCGGCCCTCTGGACGCTGGCCTTCGTCATGGTCGTAAGCAGATGGATCTTGCGCGCGATCCGTCGCCGTGAACCAAGCTGACCACTTGCATCAGCCTTGGTCCGATCCAATCGAACCCGCTCGGTGTCAGATGGAAACGGTGGTAGCGGAGGCCGGGTTCGGACAGGTCAAGGCCCTCGATCTGCCCGGCTTTGTGCTTCGCGTTCCGTTAGCTTCTGGCTGATGCGACGGCCTTCGTTCGACGAGGACTAGAGGGCGGCGCACTCCTATTTCGACATCCGACCTCCCCATCAGCTACAAAGGGAGCATTGCTCGACCAGAGGTTTTCACGCCCGTGCTTTGCCCGTCTCGGACGCACACCCACACCATCACGCCGCAGGCCATCGACCTCAAGGCACAAGCCATGGCGGACGAACTCGTTCGTGGTGGCTGCCGCGTCTATCACGGGCTCGACCTGTCAGAGGTCGCGGCCCAGCAACTCGTCGAGGAGGTTGTCGAAGAAGCGACCAACGCCGGAGCGGAAGTGGTGCGGCGCGTCTGGAACCGGCGTCTCGATGGCGTCATCGAGGTGGCCATCGAGGTCGCTTCGGATGCCGATCTGGTGCTGGTCAAGCTGCGGCTGGACTAGGAATCGGCGCGCCCTAACGCGCTGATAAATAATGCGGAAGCACCCCTGCTTGGGGTATGCTGTCTCATATTGCTCAGGGGGTAATCGCGGCTTCCCCCGCCGCACAGACCGTTGCCGGGAGATTGTGGGGTGTGGTTCGAGACCACGCCGATGACCGGGACGATGAGGCAGAGCAGCCGACGAGGCGAGCACCCTCCCAGAGGAGGGTGATAAGCGGCCCCTCGGCGAGACCCTCTCGCGACAAGGCACGTCACAAAGAGGACAGGCGCGTCTGACGATTGACCCCTGTCCGCGCACGTCGGTCTGCCCAGATTGACCGCGTGCGAGCTTGGGGAGCGATCCACTCCCATAACCGTTGGGTCCATACGACACCAGAAGCACAAGACCCGCCCTGTGAAACAGGCGCTCGGCGCAATAGCCCTTAGCGCGCACAGGCGGACCATCCCAAAGCTTCACCCGTCAGGTGGTCGGGACCGAGAAGCAGCGGCTCATGCAGGTCTCGGGCAACCACCTGCTGCCGGGTAAGACCGGCGCGCCGCGATCTGGGGGCACACCGACTCAGGGTGCAGATATCTCTCCTCTCTCCGTTCGCACGCGAGCGGAAGGGGGGGAGAGAAGGACGTGATCTTGGGTGCAGATGATGAGAATGAATCCCATCGAGTATGGGTTGTCAGACCTTGTTGAAGAGACCGATGGCTGTCGAATGAGCGAGCGAACGCAGTGAGCGGAGCGGCTCGACAGCCAGCAGGACCGGCGCGTAGCGCTGGGCCTTGAGACATATCCTGTGACGGTTCTCCCACGGCTTCCTGACCGTCCAAAACCGTGCCCAACAAGGGCCGAGTAGGGGTTTGCGCAGTCAGATCGACAGCGAGTTCGCCTGATCCAAGGGGTAAGCCTTGTGCGTCACGAGATGTGGCAAACGGAGGTTCGGAATGCCGAGGAAGCCCACGCGCAGAGGCAGACCAGAAGTGCTCTCTCGACACCTCATCGTCGATCGCAGCGAGGTCAGCCTCGGCACCCATCCGGGGGCTCGTCACTTCGGCCCGCACTCGGCCTACATCCAGATGGTCGGGCACCTCGACGAGCCGCTGACAGGCGTCACCGAGGCTCAGCTACAAGTGAGCGTCAGCGACGACGAGGACGACAAGCGCGTCGGCGCGATCATCGACGTAAAGCCAGTCGTGCGGTTGGTGATCGGAACTCCGACCAGACAGTTCGACCTGCTGTGGGCGATCGCGGTGGCGAACCGATGCCGGTCTGTCCACTTCGCGTTCACCGCGCCTGTCCGAGGCAGTGCCCACATCGTCTCGTGGTACGCCTCAACGCGATTGCCCGACGAAGAGTAGGTATCGGTGATGAGGACGGCTTCCTGACCGTTCCCGACCGTACCCCTTACCCTCAGGGTAACCTCCGCACGCGATATGGCCGGGACACCTACCTCGCCGTCTGCACCGGAGATGGTGGCCACCTCACCGGCTGGCTGGGACCGGACACTACGCTCGCTGGCCTCAAGAAGAAGATCGGGCCTGTCCCCGAAGGATGGACCGAGGTCTGACGGCTACGCTGCGATGCCCTTCCGCAGCACGATAGTGGGAGCCAAGACGTGAGCACTCCATAGGATGAAGCTCAGGGCCAACGTCAGCGGGGTGAAGCTGTCGAACCACGCCTGCACGCTGCCCCGCACGAGCGGGCTCAACGCTAGTTCGGCCAGCAGCACCATGCCCAGCGAGACACCGCCCATGGCCAAGCGGACGCCCGTCTGGGGCTCAAGGGGGAGCCAGCGCAGCGTTGCCCATGCTGCCAACAAAATGGCGGCCAGCATGAACGGCGCTTCCAGAGGCTCCGCGATAGCTCGCCCGAGCTTGGGAACGAGGAGAAGCTCACGGATGGTGCCGAGGACGAAGCCTGCGCACATCACCAGCAGGAAGTAGATCGCCGCAGCGGCAACGAGCCTCGTCAGCTTGCTCAAGCCGCCACCCCGCTCCTGCCACCCGGCAGCGCGCGATAGATCGTCGAGGGTGCGACCCCGATGTGCTCGGCGATCTCCGCCATCGTCAGCGTGCCCTCGGCCAACAGCGTCTTGGCGACCATCAGCTTGGTGGCGTCGAGCGTGCGAGGACGACCGCCAACCCGACCACGCGCCTTCGCCGCAGCAAGACCTGCCATCGTCCGCTCGCGCAGAAGCTCGACCTCCATCTGGCCCAAGGCTCCGAGGACGTTGAACAGGAACCGCCCGCCCGGCGTGCTCGTGTCGATGCTCTCGGTCAGGCTCTTGAGCCCGATGCCGCGGCGTTGCAGTTCGTCGCCGATGTCGAGCAGGTGCCGGATCGAGCGGGCCAGCCGCGACAGGCTGTAGACGACGATCACGTCACCCTCGCGGACGTAGCTGAGCGCCTGTCGGAGTTCGGTTCGCTGAGCCTTCGTCCCGCTCGCCGTCTCGATGAAGACCCGCTCGCACCCAGCGCCCTTGAGCGCATCCAACTGCAAAGCGTGATCCTGTCCTCCCGTCGATACCCGCTGACCTGCCACTGGATTTTCATCCAGCAGCGGTTAGAGCCTCGGCGGATGTTGCGCCGGATGGCGCCGTTGAAGCAACGGGCGATCGGCGGAGCTGGTCCGGGTTGCGCAGCCGATCGTCCGTTGCGGTGAGGGTGGCGGCGTA
>NZ_JBTSWJ010000007.1:0-147623 GCF_054612375.1 Alsobacter sp. R-9
CCGGCGCCGTGCCGCGGGGCGCGCTGGCCCCGCCGCCGCCGCCCCCGCCGCCGCCTTCTCCCGCCGCCGCGGCGCCGACGGGCCGCTACCTCTTCGACATCCTTGCCTTGCCGGCCCAGGGCGCGGCGTGGCGGGCGATGACGGGAACGCGGGCGCCCGCGTGGGTGCGCAACATGCAGGGGCCGTCGGCACCGTCGAAGGCGGTGACGGTGGAGGGCCGCGACTACGAGCTCGCGTGGCTGTGCCGCGCCCGCACCTGCGACGAGAACCAGTTCGTGGTGCTGTTCACCGCCGACGGCGCGACGGCCTACGGGGTGCTGCGCGAGCGCAACCGCGTCACGTTCTACGGCGATCCGTCCGAGCCGCTCCGCCAGGCCCTCGTCGACGGGTTCGACGCGAGCCGCTGAGCCGTAGCGCACGGCAACCGCGCTCCCGCCGGGTCCCGGCGCCCGGCGCGGGGCCATGATGAACCGGGCCGCCACCGAAGTCCGGGCCGCCCCGCCAACCCGACCGAAGGGGAATGCCATGCCGCCGCGTCTTCACACCCTCGCCCGCGCACTCCTGGCCGTCGTCCCGGCGATCGTGGCCCCGGCAATGCTCGTGGCCGTTCCGGCGCTGGCAGCCAACAAGGCGGCGGGCGACGCCTGCGCGGCCAAGCTGCCGGAAACCTCCCGGCTGATCTACGACGGCACCATGGCCGCCAACCCGACGCCGGCCAACGCCCGCGACATCGTCAGGGCGACCACGGAACGGCTGGTGAAGGACGGCAAGGTCGGCATGCTGCAGGCCCGCTCCGCGGCGGAGGCCGCCGGCAGCTGCCTCGAGATCGCGCTGAAGTGAGCCGGCGGGCCGGGCGCCCGCATCGGCGCGGGCGTTCCTCGCCGACGGCTACTCGCCCGCGGGCTGGCGGCCCTTGGCGTCGCCCGCCGCGGCCCGCGCCGTCGCCTCGCGGCGCCGGCGGGCGAGGAGGACGGGCAGGACGTTGCTGAGCGCGATCATCACCGCGCCCACCATCGTCGCCGGCTTCAGCGGGTCGCCGAAAAGGGCGAAGCCGAGGATCGCGGCGAAGACGAAGCGCGAATAGGGGTAGGGCGCCAGCGACGATGCCTCGGCGCGGCGGTAGGCTTCCACCATGCAGTAGGTGGCGCAGGTGCCAGACAGCGACAGCAGCACGAGCAGCCCCGCCTGCGGCGCCGAGATCGGCTTCCACGTGATCGCCGCCTGCGGGATGGCGCTGAGGAACACCATCAGCGCCATGTAGAACATGATGGTGATGGTCCGCTCGGTGGCCGAGAGCGAGCGCGTGATGAGCGTCATCACGGCGCCGAGGAACGAGCCGCACAGGCCATAGGAGATGCGCCAGTCGAGCGTCGTCGGCTGCCAGACCTCGACGGCGACGACGACGCCGGCGAAGCCGAGCAGCGCCATCGCCGCGCGCTCCGGCGTGACGCGCTCGCCCAGCACCGGCCAGGCCAGCACCAGCAGCCACAGCTGCGAGGAGAAGCTGATCGTCGTGGCGAGCGGCAGGTCGAGCGAGCGGAAGCTCATGAAGTAGCACCACCACGCCACGGCGGCGAGCGAGCCGCGCGTCAGGTGGCCCATGAGCCGGTGGGTCCGCAGCATGGTGATGCCGGAGCCCGTGAACATGCCGCCGAGCACCGCCGTGAGCAGGATCTGCGCCCCCGCCCGCACCAGCAGGATCTGCCCCACGCCGAGCCCGTCGCCGATCATGCGGATGAACACCGTCTCCAGCGTCCCGCAGAAGGCGGAGGCCAGCAGGAAGGCGATCGCCGCGCGGCGGCTCGACGGGGTGGCTGCGGGGGTCTGGAGCATGGCGCCTTTCGGGGGTCCTCCCTTTGGCGAGTCCCGTCAAGGGCTCCGTCAGCTTTTCACCGCCCCGGCGGTGAGCCCGCGCACCATGGCCCGCTGCACCAGCGCGAACAGCACCATCACCGGGATGATGGAGATGATGCCGCCGGCGGCGAGCGAGCCCCAGGGCAGCTGGAACTCGCCGACCATCAGCTGCAGGCCCACCGGCCATGTGCGCGAGCCCGTGCTGGTGGTGAGCATCAGGGCGAAGAGGAACTCGTTCCAGGCGCCGATGGCGATGAACACGGCGGTGGCGACGAGCCCGCCGACGACGAGCGGCAGCACCACGCGCACCATGGCGCCGATGCGGCTCGCCCCGTCGATGCGGGCGGCGTCCTCGAGGTCGTTCGGCACGGCCTCGAAGAAGCCCTTCATCATCCAGATGAACACCGGCAGAAGGAACGTCGTGTAGGCCAGCGCGAGCCCGAAGCGGCTGTCCAGCAGCCCGAGGCCGCGCATCAGGATGAACAGCGGGATGATGATCATCACCGCCGGGAACATGCGCACCACGAGGAACAGCATCATCAGCTCGCGCCGACCGGCGAAGCGGTATCGCGTCACCGCGTAGGACGCGAGCGTCCCCACCACCGTGCAGATGGCCACCGTGGTCAGCGTCGTGACGATGGAGTTGCCGATCAGCGTGGGGAAGTTGGAGCGCGTCCAGATGGCGACGTAGTTCTCGAAGGTGATGCGGCGGGGGATGTACTGCATCGTCGCCGTGACGATGTCCTCCTCCGGCTTCAGCGAAATGAGCAGCGCCCAGGCGATGGGGAAGATGGCGAAGAGGACGATGGTCCACACCGCGACCTGCGCGAGGAGGTCGCCGATGCGCTTCTGGCGGGAGATGCTGCCGACACGGGCCATCTCAATCCCTCATCACGTTGGCGAGGCGGACATAGAGGTAGGAGAACACCATCAGCATCAGGAACAGGATGACGGCGAGCGCGCTGCCGTAGCCGAAGTTGAACTCCTTGTTCACCTTCAGGAAGGCGTAGAGCGACAGCACCATGGTCGAGCGCCCGGGCCCGCCGCCGGTCAGGATCAGCAGGATGTCCGGCGAGTTCACGAGGCTGATGACGCGCAGCACCACCGAGGCGACGATGATCGTCTTGAGCTGCGGCAGCGTCACGAAGCGGAAGCGCGTCAGCGGGCCCGCCCCGTCGATGGCGGCGGCCTCGTAGAGGTCCTGCGGGATGGCCTTGAGGCCGGCGAGCAGGAGCAGCGCGAAGAACGGGAAGCCGTGCCAGATCTCGACGAGCAGGGCGGCGGCCATGGCCCAAACGGGATCGGCGAACCAGGCCTTGTAGGTCGTGAGGATTCCGACCTTGACCAGCATGTCGTTGACGACGCCGAGCCGGGGGTCGAGCAGCAGCGCCCACATGTGGCCGGCGACGACGTTGGGCAGGAACCACGGCAGCAGGATCAGCACCGCGGCGACGCGGAAGCCCGTCTGCTCCCGGTTGAGCAGCAGCGCGACCGCGAGGCCGAGCAGCAGTTCGCCGACGCAGGCCGAGACGGTCCACACCACGGTGTTCTGCAGCGACAGCCAGAACACCGCGTCGTCGAGCATCGCCCGGTAGTGCTTCAGGCCGACGAATCCGGTTCCGAGGTCGAGGCGGTTGAGCCGCATCTCGCGGAAGCTGAGCCCGATGCCCCAGACGGTCGGGTAGAGCACCACGGCGAGGATGAGGACCAGCGCCGGGACGAGCAGCCAGTAGGCCCAGAAGCGCGTCTCCGACAGGTCGCCGATCGCCCCCAGCAGCGACCGCCGCCGCCGGGCCGGCTTCACGAGCGCGCTGCTGTCCTCGGCGATCGCCATGCGCTCAGACCGAGGCCACGGCGGTCCGCTCCACCCACGCCCAGTCGACGGCGTGGCCGAGGCCCGGCTCGCTGGTGACGTGCAGGTGGCCGTCGCGGATGGCGAGCTTGCCGAGCGTCTTCAGCGCCGCGATCTGCTCGGCGTTGATGACGAGCTGCTCGTAGTAGTCGTTGATGCGGATGGCGGCGCACAGCTGCGCGTTGGCGAGCCCCATGCCGTGCACCTGGCAGCGCATGCCGTGGCTGTCGGACAGGTGGGCGATCTTCATCGAGCCGGTGAAGCCGCCCTTGTAGTTCGTGTTGACGCGCGTCATGTCGAGGGCGCCCATCTGGATCCACGTCGCCATGTTCCAGTGGCAGCCGTCGGAGGTCTCGGCGGCGAGGACCGGGATGTCGAGCGCGTCGCACAGCTTGCGGTAGCTGTTGAGCTCGAACTCGCGCATGGGCTCCTCGTACCAGAGGAAGCCGCACTCCTCGAGCACCCGCCCGAACCACAGCGAGGTCACGTAGTCCCAGCCGGCCGAGCCGTCGAACATGAGGTCGGCGTCCGGCCCGCACCACTTGCGCAGGTTGCGGCAGAGCTTCGCGTCCTCCTTCGCGTCGCCCCAGGCATGCAGCTTGAAGGCGAAGAAGCCCTCGTCGATGCACTGCTTGATGTACCTTTCGTACTCTTCCATCGTGTCCCACGTGACCGTGGAGGCGTAGGCCGGCACCTTGGTCGTGTTGCCGCCCAGCATCTGCCAGAGCGGCATGCCGGCCTTCTTCGACTTGACGTCCCAGGCGAGCTGGTCGACGAGGCCGAGATGCGTCATGTGCATCTCGTCGATGCGGTCGATCTCCCAGACGAGGTGCCAGAGCCGCTCGGTCGCCAGCGGGTCCTCGCCGATCAGGCTCTTCAGCCGCCGCTCGGTGAGCTGCATGACCGAGGAGGCGTAGCGCGCCGAACTCTCGATCTCGACGCAGCCGACGATGCCCTCGTCGGTGTCCATGCGCAGCACCGCGGTGTGCTGCTTCTTGCCCGGCGCCATGCCGTCGTGCGAGCCCATGAGCCCCGTGCGCCACCGGTAGCGGTGGACCGGCTGGTCGGCCTCCAGCACGAAGCAGCGGATGTCGGTGATGCGCATGGGTGTCTCCGTGCGGATGAACTGGCCGTGGGGTTCCCCCCACCCCCGGCCCCTCCCCACAAAGGGGGAGGGGAGTGGAGAGCGGGGGGTGGTCCAAGAGCAGTCCCCTGGAAAGGCTGAGGATAAGGCTCTCCGTCGCCGCTCCCCTCCCCCTTGTGGGGAGGAGCGAGGGGTGGGGGTGGTGGGGTGGGAGTCTCGCCGCCTACATCGCCGCCGTCGCTCCCGGTGCCTTCGGGGCGAGGCGGGTGCCGCCCCAGGAGGCGGCGTGACGGGCGAGGTCGGCGGGCAGGAACTCGCCCGACGCGCCCTCCTCGTGGTCGAAGTGGTGCCAGCGGTCCTCGCCGCGCACGAGCATCGCCTTGTCGCGCACGCCGCCGGCCTGCTTCACGTGCGCGCCGACGTAGCGGATGGCGAAGCCGATGCGCCGCTGCGCCGAGCGGTTGGGCTCGGAGTTGTGGGCGATGTCGACGTGGTGCAGCGACATCTCGCCGGGCTTCAGGACCACGTCGACGACCTTGTCGAGGTCGACGTCGACGGCGATCTCCTGACCGCGCGACAGGAGGTTGTCCTGCGCCCACGTCTCCTTGTGGGCCATGATGCCGCCCTTGTGGGTGCCGGGCACGACACGCATGCAGCCGCTCTCGACGGTGGACGGCGTCAGCGCCACCCAGGCCGTGACGATGTCGGAGGGCTCGAGCCCCCAGTAGGTCGCGTCCTGGTGCCAGCTGACATAGGCGTCCGAGCGCGGCTCCTTGAGGAAGAAATTGGCGCCCCACACGAGGATGTTGGGGCCGATGACGCCCTCGACCGCGTCGAGGATGCGCGGGTTCCGGCAGAGGTCGGTGAGGGTCTTCGAGACGTAGTAGGACTTGTGGAGCATGAGCCCCTTGCGCTCCTCCGCCGGCCGGGCGTCGATGCCCGCCACCGCCGCGAGCCCCGCCGCGATCTCAGCCTCGTCGAGCACCCGGAACGGGAAGAGGACGCCGTTGTCCTTGTACGCCTGCACCTGCGCCGCACTGAGGGATGTCGCCATGGAGCGCCTCCTGTGGATGGGAAACGGGGGGCGGGCAGGCCCGCCCCCCAAGGTGGCCGCGGGCGTGGGAGGCCCCGAGCGGCGGTACCGTGGAGGGCGGAGCGCTACTTCAGCGCGCTCTCCAGCCCCTTCATCATCGCGTCGACGGCCTGCTCGGCGGTCTGCCGCCCGACCAGCACCTTCTGGAACTCGGGCAGCACGACCGTCTCCGACCAGCCGGCGTAGCCGACGAACATCGGCGGAAGGCGGCCGAAGGTGGTGGTCTCCACGGCGGCGCCGTAGATCGGGTTCTTGGTGATGCGCTCGTCCTGCGCCACCTTCGGCGAGGACGGGAAGTAGCCCGTCTCCTCGAGGAAGGCGATCGCCGGCTCGGGCTCCGCCCAGAACTCGATCCAGCGCATCGCGGCGTCCGCCTTGGCCGGGTTCGAGATGCTGTTGAACAGGTACGTCACGCGGGCGATGCGCGCGGCCGGGCCGGCCGGGATCGCCACCGTGCCGAACTGCTCGGGCTTCAGCGCCGCCTGGATCTCGGTGAGCGATCCGGTGTGGTGCATGACCATGGCGGTCTGCCCGGTCTTGAAGGCCTCCATGATCTGCCGGTAGCCGTCGTTGGGGGCGCTCGCCGGCACGACCTTGTGCTTGGTGAGGAGCTCCGCATAGAAGGCGACCGCCTCGGTCGCCTTCTTCTTGTCGATCGCCATCTTGCCGTCGGCGACGATCGGCGATCCCCAGGCCTCGATCAGGTCGACCACCCAGGCCTGTCCGCCGGCGCCGCCGCGCAGGCCGAAGCCGAAGCGGTTCTTCGACGCATCGGTGACCTTGAGCGAGGCGTCGAGCAGGTCGGCGAAGGTCTTGGGCGGGGCGATGCCCTTCTCCGCGAACCAGTCCTTCCGGTAGTACATCCAGTTGACGAAGGTGAAGGCCGGGATGCCGTAGATCTTCCCGTTGACGGTGGCGCCCTGCCAGGCCTGCGCCGGGTATTCGCCGAAGCGCGACCACTTCTTGATGCGGTCGGTGGAGTCGGTCAGGCCGCCCATGGCGACGAGGTCGCCGGCGCGCTCGGCCACCACCATGCAGGTGTCGGGCCGGGCGTTGGCGACCACCGCGGCGGTCATCTTCGACATGTACTCGGGGTTCGGGATGTTCTCCTGCGTCACCGCGATGTCGGGGAACTTGGTCTTGAACAGCGCCATCACCCGCTCGAGCCCCTTGAACTCGGTCGTCGAGGTGAAGTGGTGCCAGTAGTTGATGCCGGCCTTCTGCGCGAAGGCGGCGCCCGGCAGGAGGCCGGCGAGCGGTGTCGCGGCGAGGCCTCCCAGGAGCTGGCGGCGGTCGAAGTGCATCGGTTGTCCCTCCCGTACGTTTCGTGTCATCCCGCCCCCGCGGGCGGCGGGCGGCGGGCAGGCGCATGCGTGTCAGGTCAGGCGAATGGGCGAGGAGGCGGGCGGCGGCGGCAGGTCGGCCGCCGCGACGACCTCCGGAACGGCGAGCTCGCGCCGCGCGCGCTCGCTGAGCACGAGGCCGTGGCCTGGCCGGTCGGGCGCGATGGCGTAGCCGTCGCGCATCACGATCGGCTCCTCGACGAGGTGGTTGTAGTTCTGGAACGAATACTCCAGCCAGTGCGCCTCCGGCAGCGCGGCGGCCATGTGCACGCCGATCTCCAGCATGGTGTTGCCGAGGCTGACGCTGATGCCGTGCTCGGCGGCCAGCCAGCCGGCCTTCATCGTGTCGGACACGTGGCCGTGAACGTTGAGGATGTCGGCGCCGCGCGCCTCCATCAGCTTCCGCTTGCCGCGCAGGTCGAGGTACTCGCCCGAGTTGACGTGGGTCCACGGCGCGCCCTCGCGGATCTCGCGCAGGCCGTCGAAGTCGTCGCGCAGGCACGGGTCTTCGACCCAGAAGATGTCGAAGCCGGCCTTCCGGTAGATCTTCAGGCGGCGGATGGTCTCCTTCGGCGTCCAAGCCTCGTTCGAGTCGACCATCACCGGCCCGGCGTCGCCCACCGCGTCGCGCAGCAGCTTCAGGCGGTGCAGGTCCCACTCCACGTCCGGGTGGCCGACCTTGATCTTGAAGCCCCGGTGCCCCTGCGCCGCGGCCTTGGTGAAGAACTCCACGTAGTGCGCGTCGGAGAGGTGGTAGTCGAGCCCGCTCGCATAGGTGCGGACCTTCGGGTCGGTGCCGCCCAGCATGCGCCACAGCGGCAGGCCGGCCTGCTGCGCGGCGAGGTCCCACGCCGCCTGGTTGATCGCCTCCTCGAAGGGCAGGCCCATGCGCCGCTGGTTGCCGCCGCGCGGCCGCGACACGCGGTGGATGAGCCCGGCCGGCGCCTGCCCCTCCAGCCCCGGCCACGCCTCCTCGCGGAAGACGCGCTCGATCTCGGCGAGGTTGGGCAGGGGGTGGAAGAGGCTCAGCCCGAAGCCGAGCCCGACGGTGCCGTCACCGGCCAGAAGCTCCAGCACGATGTTGTGGGCGTGCGCGATGTGCACCTGGCTGTCGCCGATGACGCGGTCGCGCGCGTACTGGAACCGCGTGAGCCGGAAGCCCTCGATCCGCATCGGCGTCTCCCCGAGGTCGGCGCCGTAGACATTCACCGGCGCTCTCTGATAGATCAGTTGTCATGAAAGGTAGATCACATTCCGCTTCTGCCGCAAGCGCCGATCACGGCGACCTGCTGGACGCGGATGTCCCCGAAAGCGTCGCAACGCCCGTCGGCAGCCTCAGCGACGTGGCGCGCGAGCGCTTCCTCGAGGCGCTGTTCGAGCGCCGGCTGGAACCGGGCGCCTTCCTCTCCCAGCAGGACCTCGTGCGGATCCTCGGCGTGCCCGTGGGGCCGCTGCGCGACGCGCTGCGGGTGCTGCAGACCGAGGGCTGGCTCACCATCCACGCGCGCTCGGGCATCGAACTGCGCAAGCCGGACTTCGCGTTGGTGCGCAACTCCTACCAGCTGCGCCTGATCCTCGAGCGTGCCGCCGTGCGCACCTTCGCCGAGATCGCACCCCTGCGTCAGATCGAAGCACTGGAGGAGCGGCACCGCGAGGTGATGGAGCGCGTCGAGGGGCGCGAGCTGACCGTCGACCTCGCCCACGAGCTCGAGGACAACGACTTCGGCTTCCACCTGGAGGTCGTCCAGATCCTGTCCAACCCGATGATCGAGGCGGCCTACAGCCAGGCGCAGCGCTTCGTCCGCTTCGTGCGGCTCGACCGCGAGTTCCGCCTGTCGTCGCCGCTGGTCGTTCGCACCATGCACGAGCACCTTGCCATCCTCGCGGCCTGCCGGGCGCGCGACGCGGCGGCCGCCGAGGCGGCGCTCGAACTTCACTTCTCGCGCGCCATGCAGCGCGCGATCGGGTTTTTCTAGGAGCCCGCGGGGCGGGGGAGGCGGACCATGGCCAGGATCGTGCGGATCGAGGCGCTCATGGTCGACCTCGTACCCAAGGTGAAGCGCACCGACGCGATCCAGAGCTTCGTCAGCCAGGAGACGCCCATCGTCATCGTCACCGACGAGGACGGCGCCACGGGCATGGGCTACTCCTACACCATCGGCACCGGCGGCCCCTCGGTGATGAAGCTCATCGAGAAGACGCTCGCCCCGGCGCTGATCGGCCGCGACGCCGCCGAGGTCGAGCGCCTGTGGCGCGACCTGATGTTCCTCACCCACGCCACCACCGTGGGCGCCATCACGGCGCTGGCGCAGGCCGCCATCGACACCGCGCTGTGGGACCTGCGCTGCCGCCGCGCCGGCCTGCCGCTGCACGTCATGGCCGGCGGCGCGCAGGCGTCGCTGCCCCTCTACACCACCGAGGGCGGCTGGCTGCACCTCGAGCCCGCCGCGCTCGTCGACGACGCGCTGCGGGCCCGCGCCGACGGCTTCGGCGGCGCCAAGATCAAGGTCGGCCGCCCGCACGTCGCCGAGGATGTCGCCCGCCTCTCGGCGGTGCGCGAGGCCTGCGGCCCCGGCTTCGAGATCATGACGGACGCCAACCAGGCCTTCACGGTCGACGAGGCGATCCGCCGGGCCCGCCACTACGAGCGGCTCGACATCGCCTGGTTCGAGGAGCCGCTGCCGGCCGACGACCTCGGCGGCCACGCGCGCCTTGCGAGAATGACGAGCGTGCCGGTGGCGGTGGGCGAGAGCCTCTACAGCCCGCTGCACTTCCGGGAGTACCTCGCGGCCGGCGCCTGCTCGATCGTGCAGGTGGACGTGGCGCGCATCGGTGGCATCACGCCGTGGCTCAAGGTCGCGCACCTCGCCGAGACGTTCAACGTGCCGGTGTGCCCGCACTTCCTGATGGAACTCCACGTGGCGCTGTGCTGCGCCGTGCCGAACGCGCGCTGGGTCGAGTACATCCCGCAGCTCGACAGCCTGACGACGCGGGGCATGGCGATCCGCGACGGGCGCGCCTTCCCCTCCGCCGAGCCGGGCCTCGGCATAGCCTGGGACATGGAGGCGGTGCGCCGCCTCGCCGTGCCCGGCAGCGGCTTCACGGTGGACGCGGGGCCATGAGCGCCGCGCGCCCGCCGCCGGTTGCGGCCGCGACGGGCTGAACGCCCGCCGGCCGACGCGTCAAAGAACGACCATCCTGGGGAGGATACCATGACGAGCAGGCTTCACTTCACGCGCAGGCACATCCTCAAGACGTCCGTGGCCGGGGCCGCGGCGATGGCCGCCGGCCGCTCGGCGCTCGCCGCGCCGGCGCTGGTCAAGGGCTCGAAGCTCACCTACTGGGGCGGCCTCATCTTCTCCGAGAAGGCCAACAAGCTCCTCGTCGACACCGTCAACAAGTGGGGCGCCGACAACGGCATCGTCACCGAGGTGGTGATGATCAACCAGAACGAGACGGTGCAGAAGGTCTCGGCCGCGGTCGCGTCCAACACCATGCCGGACGCGCTCGACCTCAACCTCGACCTGCTGCTGCTCCTGTCGCGGCAGGGCCAGTTCCTCACCGTCGACCAGGAGTTCGACGCCATCGGCAAGGCGCAGGGCGGCTGGTTCGGCGCCGTGGCGCAGTCGACCGACACCAGCAAGATCGCCGGCGGGCGCACCGGCATCCCGTTCGGTGTCTCCGGCAACCTGCTGCTGCGCCGCAACGACCTGCTCGCCAAGGCCGGCTTCGCCAAGCCGCCGGCGACTTGGGAGGAACTCGTCGCGCAGGCCGCCGCGGTCAACAAGCCGCCGCTGTTCGGGCTGGGCCTCGCGCTCTCCAACGTCGGCGACGGCAACGTGCAGATCGGCGTGCTGCAGTCCTACGGCGGCCGCATCGCCGACGACACCGGCACCAAGGCGGCGATCAAGTCGGACGCGACGCGCGAGTACCTGCGCTGGGTCAAGGGCGCGTGGGACAAGAAGCTCTTCCCGCCCGGCGTCACGACGTGGGACGGCGCCGGCGACAACCAGGCCTACCTCGCGGGGCAGGCGGCCTTCATCGCCAACACCGGCTCCGTCGGCATCGCCGCCAAGGGGCAGGACCCCGAGCTCTACGCCGCGACGCTCTACTCGTCGCTGCCCGCCGGCCCGAAGGGCACCATCTCCGCGACGACCACGAACCTGCGCGCCATCCCCAAGGCGAGCAAGAACCCGGACGCGGCGCGCGCGCTGCTGGAGCACCTCGCCCAGCCGGCCTTCATGGAGGCCTACTACGCCAACGCCATCTACGGCCCGGTGACGCAGAAGCAGGCGGAGTTCAAGGCCTTCAGCACCGACCCGATCCTGTCGGGCCTGCTCGACCTCGTGAAGAAGGGCACGCCGCCGGCCTACCCCGACGTCTACAACGCCGGCTTCGCCGACGCCTTCAACAACTTCGTGGTGCCGAAGATGGTCCAGCGCGTCGTCATCGACAACTGGGACTTCGACCGCGCCATGGACGAGGCGCAGACCGTCATCCAGGCGATCTACGACAAGTACAAGTGATGGCCGGCCCCGCGCCCCTCGCCCGGCGCCCCCCACCCCCAACCCCTCCCCACGAGGGGGAGGGGGGCGGAGAGGGTTCGCGTTTTGGAACTGTCGGTGACCGGGCTCCTCCCCCGGCGGCGGGGCCGTGGCCGGCCGGGACGTCGCCGTCCCCCCTCCCCCTTGTGGGGAGGGGTTGGGGGTGGGGGTCTCCCGGGACGGCACGCCGGTGGAGGACGCCGGGGAGCGTGGCGCCATGAGCCTCGCGCCCACGGCGGCACGGGCGGCAAGCGGCGCCCAGCGGGAGCGGCGGCGCTGGCGCGCGTCCACGCAGGAGGCGGTGTTCGCCTATGCGCTGGTGCTGCCGGTCGTGCTGCTGCTGCTGGCGCTCGTCGCGTACCCGTTCTTCTACGCCATCTGGGTGGCGTTCACCGACCGCGTCGTCGGCAACGACGGCAAGTTCATCGGGCTCGCCAACTTCCGCTATCTCGCCGGCTCGCCGGCCTTCTCGGCGGCGATCTGGAACACGGTCGTGCTGGTGGTGGTGAGCGACGTCCTCAAGCTCGCCATCGGCCTCGGGCTGGCGCTGCTCGTCAACCAGCACATCCCGGGGCGCGGCGTCATCCGGTCGGTGCTGATGCTGCCCTGGGCGATGCCGGCCTTCGTCGCCTTCCTGACCTGGCGGGTGCTCTACCAGCCGGTCGGCGGCGGCATCAACCTCGTGCTCACGCACACGGGGATCTACCCGGAGATCGTCGACTGGCTCGGCCAGCGCTCCACCGCGATGCCGTCGGTGATCGTCGCGGCGGTGTGGCGCGGCTTTCCGTTCTGGTTCGTCAGCATCCTCGCCGCGCTGCAGACCATCCCGCAGGAGCTGCACGAGGCGGCGCGCATCGATGGCGCCAGCGCCTGGCAGCGCTTCCGCCACGTGACGTGGCCGGGCATCCGGCGCGTCGTCATCATCACCACGCTGCTGTCCTCGATCTGGACCGCCAACTCCTTCGAGCACGTCTGGCTGCTGACGCAGGGCGGGCCGTCCGACGCCACCATGGTGTTCCCGGTGCTCGCCTACTTCGGCATGCAGACGCAGCGCCTCGGCGAGGCGGCGGCCGTGTCGGTGGCGATGCTCCCCGTGCTCATCGTCCTCGTCTTCGTCGCCACGGCGATGATGCAGAGCCGCGCGGAGGAGGACTGACATGGCTCCCGTGCGCGCCGGCTCCGGGATGGGCATCGCCGGGCGCGAGCGCCTCGGTCGCGTCCTCACCTACGCCGCGCTCGCCGTGGCGATCGTGCTGGTGCTGTTCCCGATCTACTGGATGACGATCACGTCGCTGAAGCTGCCGCGCGAGATCTACCGGCAGCCCTCGCTGTGGCCGAACGTGATCACCTTCAACAACTACCGCCAGCTGATCGAGGACAAGGGCTTCCTCCTCGCCATCCGCAACAGCCTCGTCGTGGCGGGGGCGGTGACGGTGATCGCCGTGGTGATCTCCTCGCTCGCCGCCTACTCGCTGGCGCGCTTCCGCTACCGCTTCCGCGGCCTCGTCGGGCGGTTGATCCTCTTCGCCTACCTGACGCCGACGTCGCTGCTCTTCATCCCGCTGTCGATCCTCATGGCGAAGCTCGGGCTGGGCAACTCGCTGCACGGGCTGATCCTCGTCTACCTCACCTTCTCGCTGCCGCTGTCGACGTGGCTGCTGCAGGGCTACTTCCGCGGCGTGCCGCGCGAGCTCGAGGAGCAGGGCATGATCGACGGGCTGACGCGCCTCGGCTCGCTCATCCGCATCGTCATGCCGCTGTCGGCGCCGGGCATCGCGGCGGTGGCGATCTTCACCTTCACCGGCGCGTGGAACGAGCTGCTGCTGGCGCTGGTGCTCACCTCCTCGGAGAGCGTGCGCACCGCGCCGCTGGCGCTCAACTACCTCATCACCAGCGACGTGCTGCCGTGGGGCCCGCTGATGGCGGGCGCGGTGCTGTCGTCGCTGCCGCTGATGATCCTCTACTTCGTCGCCCAGCGCTTCATGGTGCAGGGCATGACCGCCGGATCGGTGAAGGGGTGACCCGGAGCCGTAAAACCATCCAGACCGCAGGGAGAACCACGATGTCGGGCAAGGGGATCAGGATAGCCATCGGCCAGTTCAACGAGCTGACCGAGGAGAAGCTCAAGTTCGCGCAGCAGATCGGCGTCGGCGGCATCCAGATGAACACGCCGAAGCTGCCGGGCGACGCGAAGTGGGAGGAGAAGGACCTGCGCGAGCTCGTGCGCAAGACGCAGGAGTACGGCCTCGAACTCGAGGCCATCGAGAACGTGCCGACGCACTTCTACCACAAGGCGATGCTCGGCCTGCCGGGTCGCGACGAGCAGATCGAGAACTACCGCGCGACGCTGCGCGCCGTCGGCCGCGCCGGCATCCCGGTGCTCGGCTTCCACTTCATGCCGAACTCCGTGTGGCGCACCGAGCGCTTCGCGCCCGGGCGCGGCGGCGCCGGCTGCACCAAGTTCGACATGGCGGAGGTGGAGGCGAAGGCCACGAAGGACGAGTGGCGCCAGTACCTGCCCACCTCGCTCGGCTGGCAGGAGACCATGCCGCTGCGCGGCCCCGGCGAGCCCGTCGTCACCGAGGAGGAGATGTGGGCGAACTACACCTACTTCATCAAGGCGGTGCTGCCGGTGGCCGAGGAGGCGGGCGTGACCATGGCGCTGCACCCCGACGACCCGCCGGTGCCGATGCTCGGCGGCGTCGCCCGGCTCTTCTACAAGCCCGAGAACTTCATCCGCGCCTGGGAGATCAACCCCACGAGCGCCAACTGGGGCCTCGACCTTTGCCTCGGCTGCTGCTCGGAGATGCCCGGCGGCGCGGTGAACGTGCGCCGCATGATCGAGTTCTTCGGGCCGAAGGGCCGCATCATCTACGTGCACTTCCGCGACGTGCAGGGCACGGTGCCCAACTTCATCGAGTGCTTCATCGGCGACGGCAACTTCGACCCCGCGGAGGCGATGCTGCTGCTCAAGCGCAACGGCTTCACCGGCTTCCTGCTCGACGACCACGTGCCCCACATGGACGGCGACAGCGACTGGAACCACCGTGGCCGCGCCCACGCCATCGGCTACATGCAGGGCCTGATCCGCATGGGCGACTACACCAAGGCCGCCTGAGGGGCGCGACCCTGCTCCCCCGCCGGTGGAGACGGTGTCCCGACGGTGAGATGAGGGTTTGCCGGGCATCAGCCTCCGCGCCGCCGCCCCTCATCCGCCCGCTGCGCGGGCACCTTCTCCCCGCTCGCGGGGCGAAGGAAGGCGTGTCGGCCGCTGTCCTGCTCCACGCACGCGGCGCGCCGCCCGTCCAGCCTCCGCGTCGGGGCCGCTTCCCTTCTCCCCGCCGGCGGGGAGAAGGTGCCCCGAAGGGGCGGATGAGGGGATGTCGGTGAGGCGTGCGACGCGCCGGATGAGGGGCGTCCGAAAAAACCTGCGGCGTTCGGGAGAGGATGCCCTCCCTCACGACGTGGTGAGCGGGCCGCTCCGTTCAGGTGCGGTTCATGCGCGGGCGGGATCACTCGCGGCATGAGGCTGATCATCACGTGTCTCGCCGGGCTGGCGGCTGCTTCGGCGGTCTGGCCCGTCGCCGTCGCCGCGCAGGCGGCGGACCGCTGCCTGTCGGCCGAGGAGATCCGCGAGGAGGTGGCGCAGAAGCGCGTCGTCACCCAGGTCTCGGCGCTGCGGGCCGCCCGCAGCCAGATGGGCGGGGAGGCCGTTCGGGCGCGGCTGTGCCGGCAGGACAGCGGCCTCGTCTACGTCATCACCTCGCTCAAGCGCGACGGCAAGGTCATCCGCGTGCTCGTCGACGCGCCGTCGGGTAAGGTGATCGGACAGAACTGACGGATTCGCACGATGCGGCTTCTGGTCGTCGAGGACGACAAGGACCTCAACAGGCAGATCGTGACCGCCCTCGAACAGGCGGGCTACGCGGTCGACCGCGCCTTTGACGGCGAGGAAGGCCACTTCCTCGGCGACACCGAGCCCTACGACACGGTGATCCTCGATCTCGGCCTGCCGAAGATGGACGGCATCGCGGTGCTGCAGGCGTGGCGCCGGGAGGGCCGCACCATGCCGGTGCTCATCCTCACCGCCCGCGACCGCTGGAGCGACAAGGTGCAGGGCTTCGACGCCGGCGCGGACGACTACGTGCCCAAGCCCTTCCACATGGAGGAGATCCTGGCTCGCGTGCGCGCCCTGCTGCGCCGGGCCGCCGGCCACGCCACGAGCGAGCTCATCTGCGGCCCGGTGCGGCTCGACACGCGCTCCAACCGCGTGAGCGTCGACGGCAACCCGGTGAAGCTGACCTCCCACGAGTACCGGCTGATCTCCTACCTGATGCACCACGCCGGCCGCGTCGTCTCGCGCGCCGAGATCGTCGAGCACCTCTACGATCAGGACTTCGACCGCGATTCGAACACGATCGAGGTCTTCGTCGGGCGCCTGCGGCGCAAGCTGGGCGTCGACGTGATCCAGACCGTGCGCGGCCTCGGCTACATCCTGCAGGCCCCCTCGGGCGGGCCCGGGGGCTGATGGCGCTGCTCGGCCGCCAGTCGATCGCCACGCGACTGCTGGTCTCCTCCGCGGCGTGGAGCCTCGTCATCCTCCTCGTCGCCGGCATCGTGCTGTCGGCCTTCTACCGCCGCTCGACCGAGAAGGCCTTCGATGAGCGCCTGCACGTCTACCTCAAGTCGCTGGTGGCGGCGGTGGCCTCGCCGGACGACACCGAGCGAAACGACCCGTGGAGCCTGGGCGAGCCGCGCTTCGACCTGCCGCTCTCGGGCTGGTACTGGCAGGTGACGCGCCTCGACCACCGCCCGGAGGAGGGGCGGGGCAGCGACACGCGCGGATCCACCTCGCTGTTCGGCGGCAAGCTCCCCTCCCTCGCCGAGACGGGCGTGAAGGCGGGTCCCGGCGAGTTGCGCGAGGGCTACGCCGTCGGCCCCGACGAGCGCCTGCTTCGCATCGTCGAGCGAGTCATCGACCTCGGCGACGACGGGCGATACCGCATCCAGGTGGCCGCCGACAGCTCGGAGATCGAGGCCACCATCCGCACCTTCCGCTATGCGCTGGGGGCCACTTTCGCGCTGCTGGCGGTCGCGCTGCTGGCGACCGCGCTGCTGCAGGTCCGCTTCGGGCTGCAGCCCCTGTCGCGCCTGCAGTCGGCCGTCGGTGAGGTGCGGCTCGGCCGCTCCGAGCGGGTCGACGGCGACTACCCGGACGACCTCGCCCCGCTCGCCGCCGAGGTGAACCTGCTTCTCGACAGCAACCGCGAGATCCTCGAACGGGCGCGCACGCAGGTCGGCAACCTCGCGCACGCCCTCAAGACGCCGCTCAGCGTCATCGTCAACGAGGCGGGGGCGAGCGAGGGCCCGCTCGCGGACAAGGTGCGCGAGCAGGCTGCCGTGATGCGCGACCAGGTGAACTGGTACCTTGAGCGCGCCCGCGCCGCGGCGCGCGCCGGCTCGGTCGGCGTCGTCACCGACGTCGGGCCCGTCGTCGAGGGAATCGTGCGCACGCTGTCGAAGATCCACCGCGACCGCGACCTCGCCTTCGACGTCGCGGTGGGGACGGACCTTCGTTTCCGCGGCGAACGGCAGGACCTCGAGGAGATGGTCGGCAACCTCGTCGACAACGCCGGCAAGTGGACCTCCTCCCGCGTTGCGGTGGCGGCCGAGGCGGCCGAGCCCCGCGAGGGCCGCATCTTCCTCACGGTGACGGTCGACGACGACGGGCCCGGCCTGTCGGGTGCACAGCGCAAGGCAGTGCTGCGCCGCGGCACGCGTCTCGACGAGTCGAAGCCGGGGTCGGGCCTCGGCCTCGCCATCGTCGCCGACCTCGCCGACCTCTACGGCGGTTCGCTGGCGCTGGCGGATTCGCCGCTGGGCGGCCTGCGGGCCGTGCTGGTGCTGCCGGCGGCGTGAGCCGCGACCCCTTGGCTGCCCGAACTGCCATGATCCCGCCGGATTGCCTCGCCAGAGGTGCGGCGACGAGGGCCCCGGGGGCGCGCCGTGAGCGGTGCCGTTGACACCGCCGGCCGGTCCCGCGACACGGATTCGACGATTGGCAGGAGTGATTCTCATGGCGAAGACAACGATTGCGGTGGTGCTGGCTGCGGCCATCGGCCTCGGGGCGGCGGGATGCTCGCAGTCCACCGGCCCCAACGAGGTGGGCGGCACTATGATCGGCGCGGTGGCCGGCGGCCTCCTCGGCAGCACCATCGGCGGCGGCGCCGGCAAGACCGCTGCCATCATCGGCGGCACGCTGATCGGCGGGTTCCTCGGCAACACGATCGGCCGCAACATGGACGAGAACGCGCGGGCGCAGGCCTACAACGCCCAGTACGCGGCGGTGTCGAGCGGCCAGCGCGCCGAGTGGTCGGCGCCGAGCGGCAGCCGTGGCTACGTCGAGCCGGGCCCGGTCTACCGGGATGCGAACGGCACCTGCCGCCGCTACACGCACACGATCTATGTCGACGGCCGCCCGCAGCAGGGCTCCGGCACCGCCTGCCGCAACCCCGACGGATCCTGGCAGATCGTCAGCTGAGGACCCGGAGCCCCGGCACCGAGCCGCCGCCACGCCCTTCTCCCCGCCCGGCGGGGAGAAGGTCCCGGAGCGCAGCGGAGGGGGATGAGGGGAGGCGGCTGGCGCCCCGCCCGCATCCGCAGGATACCGGGGCGGCAAGATATCGCGTGACCTGCGCGGCGCCGGGCGGTATTTCGTCCTCATGCTCGTGACCCTCGCGCTGGCCCTCATGACCGGAGCCGCTGCCCTGGCCGTGCTGCTGCCGCTGAGCCGCCGTCCGGGCGAGGGGGCCGCTGCGGTCGAGGACGCCGACACGGTTTTCTACAAGTCGCAACTCGCCGACATCGACCGCGACCTCGCCCGCGGGCTCGTGGAGCCCTCGGAGGCCGCCCATGCGCGCGTCGAGGCGGCGCGCCGCCTGCTGGCCGCCCAGCGCCGGGCCGGGACCGAGGCCGCCGTCTCCGGCGGGACCATGCGGCGCCGGGTCGCGGCGGCCGTCGTGCTCGTCGGCCTGCCGCTCGTCAGCCTGTCTCTCTATCTCAGGGTCGGAAGCCCGGAGATGCCGGCGCAGCCGCTGGCCTCCCGCCAGCAGATGACGCCCGAGGAGATGGACTTTGCCCAGGCGCTGGCGAAGATCGAGGCCCACCTCGCCGCCAACCCCGACGACGGGCGCGGCTGGGAGGTCGTGTCGCCGTTCTACATGCAGATGGGCCGCTACGGCGACGCCGTGCGCGGCTATGCGACGGCCGTGCGCACTCTCGGCGAGACGCCGCAGCGCCTCGAGAACCTCGGCGAGGCGCAGGTCGCTGCCGCCGACGGCATCGTCACGGCGGAGGCCCGCACGGTGATTGAGCGGGCGCTGGCCAAGGACGGCAAGCTCGTGAAGGCGCGCTTCTACCGGGCGCTTGCCGCCGAGCAGGACGGCCGCAAGGACGCCGCCGTGACCTTCTACACCGACCTCGCGCAGGACCTGCCGGCCGGCAACCCGCTTCTGGAGCGCGTCAACGAGACGATCGTGCGCCTCGGCGGCACGGCGGTCGCGAAGGGTGTCCCGCAGGGCGGCGAGGCGATCGCCGCGCTTCCCGACGCGCAGCGCCAGGACGCCATCCGCGGCATGGTCGAGGCGCTCGACGCCCGCCTGGGCACTGACGGCACCGACGTCGAGGCCTGGCTCCGGCTGGTGCGCTCGCGGATGGTGCTGAACGAGCCGGACAAGGCCCGCGCCGCCTATGCGCGCGGCCTCGCGGCGCTGGCCGGCGACCCGGCCGCGCGCACCCGGCTGGAGCAACTCGGCCGCGACCTCGGCCTCGGCGGATCCTGACCATGACCCGCAAGCAGCGCCGCCTCGCCCTCATCGGATCCGCCGCCGCCGTGCTCGGCGTCGCCGCCGGCCTCGTGCTCTTCGCCTTCCAGGACTCGATCGTCTTCTTCTACGGCCCCTCCGAGATCGCCGTGAAGAACGTGCAGCCCGGCACGCGGCTTCGTATCGGCGGGCTCGTGCAGCAGGGCAGTGTGCAGCGCGGGGCGGACCAGAACGTCGTCTTCGCCGTCACCGACACCAACAAGACGGTGGAAGTGCGCTACCGCGGCATCCTGCCGGACCTGTTCCGCGAAGGGCAGGGCGTGGTCGCCGAGGGCGTCCTCGTCTCGCCGACGCAGTTCAAGGCCGACAGCGTGCTTGCCAAGCACGACGAGAACTACATGCCGAAGGAAGTGGCCGACACACTGAAGAAACAGGGTGTCTGGCAGCACAACCCGAATGCCGCGGCCCCCGCCGCGGCGGCGGGCAGCAAGCCGTGACCGGGGACACGCCATGATCGTCGAAACCGGCCACTACGCCCTCGTCCTCGCCTTCGCGCTTTCGCTCATCCTCACGGTGATTCCGCTGTGGGGCGTGGTGGCGCGCGATGCGGTGCTGATGGGCACGGCCCGCCCGGCCGCCTTCGCCATGGCCGGCTTCGCCGCGATCTCCTACGGCGCGCTGACCTGGAGCTACGTGACGTCGGACTTCTCGGTCCTGAACGTCCTGCAGAACTCCCATTCGACGAAGCCCTTCGTCTACCGGATCTCCGGCGTGTGGGCGAACCACGAGGGCTCGATGCTCCTGTGGGTGCTCATCCTCGCGCTGTTCGCCGCGCTGATCGCATGGCGGGGCCGGCACATGCCCCAGCGCCTGCTCTCCGGCGTGCTCGCCGTGCAGGGCTCGATCGCGGCGGCGTTCTTCCTGTTCATCCTCGTCACGTCGAACCCCTTCTCCCGCGTCTCGCCGGCGCCGTTCGAGGGCGAGGGGCTCAACCCGCTGCTGCAGGACCCCGGCCTCGCGATCCACCCGCCGCTGCTCTACCTCGGCTATGTCGGCTTCTCGGTGGCGTTCTCCTTCGCCGTCGGCGCGCTGGTCGAGGGAAAGATCGACGCGGTCTGGGCCCGCTTCGTGCGGCCGTGGACGCTGACGGCGTGGATCTTCCTGACGCTCGGAATCTCCATGGGCTCCTACTGGGCCTACTACGAGCTCGGCTGGGGCGGCTGGTGGTTCTGGGACCCCGTCGAGAACGCCTCGCTGATGCCCTGGCTCGCCGGCACGGCGCTCCTGCACTCCACCGTCGTGATGGAGAAGCGCGACGCCCTGAAGGTGTGGACGATCCTGCTGTCCATTCTCACCTTCTCGCTGTCGCTGATGGGCACCTTCCTGGTGCGCTCGGGCGTCCTGACTTCGGTGCACGCCTTCGCCGTCGACCCGACGCGCGGCATCTTCATCCTCGGCATCCTGATCCTGTTCATCGGCGGCTCGCTGTCGCTGTTCGCGTGGCGCGCGCCGCTGCTGCGCCAGGGCGGGCTGTTCGCGCCGATCTCCCGCGAGGGCGGGCTCGTGCTGAACAACCTGTTCCTCTCGGCGATCTGCGCGACCGTGTTCGTGGGTACGCTCTACCCGCTGGCGCTGGAGGCGGTGACCGGGTGGTGGAACCCCGGCCAGCCGAGCAAGATCTCGGTGGGCCCGCCCTTCTTCAACGCCACCTTCCTGCCGCTCGCCGTGCCGCTGCTGCTGGCCGTGCCCTTCGGCCAGACGCTGGCTTGGAAGCGCGGCGACCTGCTGGCCGTGGCCCAGCGCCTCGTCTTCGCCGGCCTCGCCGCCGTCGTCATCACCGTGCTCGTGTACGCCCTGACGTGGGGAGGCCCGTGGGCGGCGCCGCTCGGCGTCGGACTGGGGGCGTGGCTGATCCTCGGCTCGCTGAACGAGATCATCACCCGCTCGTGGCGCTCCGGCCTCGGCGTCGGCGGGGTGCTCGCCCGCGCCGCCGGCCTGCCCAAGTCGGCCTGGGGCACCGCCGTCGCCCACGCCGGGCTGGGCCTCACCTGCATCGGCATCGCCGCCACGGCCTGGGGCGTGGAACGAATCGTCACGATAAAGCCGGGCGAGAAGGTCGAGCTCGCCGCCTACACCGTGGTGCTGGACGGCGTCTTTCCGCGCCAGGGACCGGACTACCGCGAGACGGTGGCGCGCCTGCGCATCCTGTCCGGCGACCGGCAGATCGGCACCATCGAGCCGGGCAAGCGCGTCTTCGCGGTGCGCACCATGCCGACGAGCGAGGCCGGGCTGATGACCGTCGGCCTCGGGCAGGTCTACGCGAGCGTCGCCGACATCGAGCCGGACGGCCGGGTCGGCGTGCGCCTCTACTGGAAGCCGCTGGTGCTGCTGATCTGGCTGGGCTCGGTCGTGATGGCGCTCGGCGGCGGCCTGTCGCTGCTCGACCGCCGCGCCCGCGTCGGCGCCCCGGTGCGCGCCCGCGGCGCTCCCGCGCCGGTGCCGGCGGAGTGACCGCGGTGCACGGGAGGTTCGCCCGGGCCCTGCGCGCCGCGCTTGCCGCGGCGCTGCTCGTGGCCGCGGTTGCCCCGGCGGCGCGGGCGGTGCAGCCGGGCGAGGTCCTCGCCGATCCGAAGCTCGAGGGCCGCGCCCGCGCCCTGTCGACGGAGCTTCGCTGCCTCGTCTGCCAGAACCAGTCCATCGACGACAGCGACGCGCCTCTGGCGCGCGACCTGCGGCTCATCGTCCGCGAGAAGCTGAAGGAGGGGGCGAGCGACGCGGAGATCCGCGACTTCCTCGTCGCCCGCTACGGCGAGTTCGTGCTGCTGAAGCCGCCCTTCGGCTGGCACACGGCGCTGCTGTGGCTGGCCCCCTTCGCCGTGCTTGCCGCCGGCGCCGCCGCCCTCATCGCCCGCGCCCGCCGCCCCTCCGCCGTCGTCACCGAGGCCGCTCCCCTCACGGAGGAGGAGCGGGCCGAGGTGGAGCGGATGCTCGGCAAGGGGTGAGAAGGGCTGGCTCTCCGGGGGCGTCATCCCCGGCGACCGGCGGAGCCGGTCGGGATGGGGGCCGAGGCGATGGCGGGGGAAGGGCTGAATCCCCTTCCCGGTCGGCTGCGCGGATCGCCGGCGAGGACGGCGAACACCAGATAAACGCGACAGTCACGATCGCGCGAGGCCGCCGATGATCCCCTCTCCTCTGCATGGCGGGGAGAATGTGGCGCGAAGCTCAGGAAGAGGGGAGGGCGGTCCTTCTCCGCCACTCACGCCGCCACGCGCTCCGCCGGCAGCGTCAGGACGGCGCGCAGGCCGGGGGCGTTGTCCTCCAGGCGCAGGGTGCCGTTGTGGAGCCGGGCGACGGCGGCGGCGAGCGACAGGCCGAGGCCGAAGCCGGGGCGCGAGCGGGATCCCTCCAGCCGCACGAAGCGGTCGAGCACGCGGGCCCGCTCCTCGGCAGGGATGCCGGGACCGCGGTCGGCGACGGTGATCTCGACGCCGTCGCCGGCCCGCGCCACCGAGACCGCGACGCTGGCGTGCGGTCCGCTCTGTCCGAGCTTGCCCGCCGCCGCCTCGCCCGCGTCGGACCCGCCGGCCGGCACGGGCGCCTCGGAGGGGGCGTACTTGATGGCGTTGTCGACGAGGTTGGCCACGGCCTGCCCGACGAGCTCGCGCGAGCCGACCACCCGCAGGCCGTCGATCCGCAGCGTCTCGGCAAGGTCGTCCGGCACGGTGACGGTCAGCGGCACGCCGGCTTCCTCGGCGACGGGCTCGTAGAGTTCGGCGACGTCGCGCGCGACCTCGCCGACGTCGAAGGCGGCCATGCCCTCGCGAGCGTTGCCCGCCTCGGCGCGGGCGATCATCAGCAGGGCGTTGAAGACGCGGATGAGGTTGTCGGCCTCCTCGATGATCGTCTCCAGCGCCAGCCTGTACTCGCTTTGGTCGGTACCGGTGCGAAGCGCCTCCTCGGCGCGGTTGCGCAGCCGGGTGAGCGGCGTCTTCAGGTCGTGCGCGATGTTGTCTGAGACCTCCTTGAGGCCCTTCATCAGCTCCTCGACGCGATCCAGCATCAGGTTGAGGCTGACGGCGAGACGGTCGAGCTCGTCGTTGGTTCCCGCGATGGCGAGGCGACCGGACATGTCGCCCTTCATGATGTTGCGGGTGGTGCCTGTCATGTCGTCGATGCGCCCCAGCACCCGGCGCGTGACGAACCAGCCGCCGACCACGGCGAGCACGGCGACGAGCAGCAGCGACCAGCCGAAGGCGCGGCGCATGACGGCGCGCAGCCGGTCGGCCTCGGCGAGGTCGCGCCCCACGAGCAGGCGCCCGCCGCCCGGCAGCTCGAACACGGCGACGAAGGCCTCGTGCGGGTTCCGGTCGTCGTCGGGGTGGAAGTAGGTGATGATCCGCTGGCCGGGCTGGTCCATCACCTCCGGCGGAACGCGCTCGATGTTGCCCGTGATCCGCGTGCCGGCGGGGCCGACGAGCAGGTAGATCGCGGAGCCCGGCTGGCGGGAGCGGCGGTCGATGACGTTCACCATGCGCGGCAGCCCGCCATTGCGGGCGAGGTCGGCGAGGCCCCGCACCTCCGCCTCCACCGTGCTCGCCACCTGCTCGGCGATCAGCCGGCGGGTATTGAACGCGATGTAGCCGATGAGGAACGCCGCGAAGAGCGTGAAGATGAGCAGATAGGCCAGCGACAGCTTGAACGCCGTCGTGCGGAAGAGCTTGCCCAGCGCGGTCATCGCACGGTCCTCGCCGTCAGGCGCGCGCGACCGGTCGACCGGGCGCGACCGGATGCTTCACCGGGCACCGTCACGGACCATGTACCCTGCGCCGCGCACCGTGTGGATCAGGGGACGGTCGAAGCCCTTGTCGATCTTCCCGCGCAGTCGGGACAGGTGCACGTCGATGACGTTGGTCTGCGGGTCGAAGTGGTAGTCCCACACGTTCTCCAGCAGCATGGTCCGGGTCACCACCTGGCCGGCGTGCTTCATCAGGTACTCGAGCAGGCGGAACTCGCGCGGCTGCAGGTCGATGGCCTTGCCGGCGCGGGTGACGCGGCGGGCGAGCCGGTCGAGCTCGAGGTCGCCGACGCGATAGACGGTCTCCTCGGTCGGGCCGGAGCCACGCCGGCGTGCCAGCACCTCGACCCGGGCGAGCAGCTCGGAGAAGGCGTAGGGCTTGGCGAGGTAGTCGTCGCCGCCGGCGCGCAGGCCCTTCACCCGGTCGTCGACCTGGCCGAGGGCGGAAAGGATCAGCACGGGCGTGTCGATCTTCTGCTCGCGCAGGCCGTGGATCAGCGACAGGCCGTCGAGCTTGGGCAGCATGCGGTCGACGATCAGCACGTCGTAGCCGCCTTCGCTGGCCATGGCGTAGCCGTCCAGCCCGTTGGCGGCGTGGTCGGCGACGTGTCCGGCCTCGCGGAACGCCTTCACGAGGTAGGCCGCGGCCTCGCGGTCGTCTTCGACGATGAGCAGCTTCATGGGCATGGAACGTACCCGATCGGAGCCTCGTGTGAAGCGTCGGCTTGGCCTCGTCCACCCCTTCGCAGCCCCGTTGGCGCGGGACTCAGCAGAAGGGCGACGTGATGAGGCGCGGCAGGCCGGGGCGGGCCTGCCGCGCCTTGGGGCGTCTGCGGTGCGGTTCCGCAGGCCCCGCCGGGACGCTGCGTGACGGCCCGTTGCTGGGCGGCTCTTGTCCGTCACGCACCCGGACGGGCGGCGGTGGCAGGGTCAGGGGTCAGCCCGCCGCCGCTCGTGGGTCTTCTCAGCCGCGGTTGTCGCGGCCCTGGAAGGCGAGGGCGACGAAGCGCGAGCCTTCGCCGCTCTTCACCCGCATCAGGACGGCCTTGCGGCCCTCCTTCTTCGCCTCGTCGACGGCCTTCTTGACCTCGCCGGGCTGCGAGACGGCCTTGCCGGCCACCTCGAGGATGACGTCGCCGCTCTTCAGGCCCTGGGCGGCCGCGATGCCGTCGGGGTCGACGTTCGTCACGACGACGCCCTTGTCGCCGGCGCCCTTGACCGTGGAGGCGGGGGCGAGCTGCAGGCCGAAGCCCTTGCCGTCCGCGCCGTCATGGCCGATGTCGGCCTTCGCCTGCTTGTCGCCCGGCAGGTTGCCGAGCTTCAGCTGGATCGTCTGTTCCTTGCCGTCGCGCACGACGCCGAGGGCGACGTTCGCGCCGGGCTTCTTGGCGCCGATCTCGCGCGACAGGTCGCGCGGGCCGGGGACGGGCTTGCCGTCGACGGCGATGATGGTGTCACCCGCCTTGATGCCCGCCGCGGCGGCCGGACCGTCGGGCTGCGCCTCGGCGACGAGGGCGCCCTTCGTGTCCTTCAGCCCGAGGCTGTCGGCGATCTCCTGCGACACCGGCTGGATCTGCACGCCGATGAAGCCGCGCGACACGGTGCCGCCGCTCTTCAGCTGCTCCACCACGGACTGGGCCACCTCGGTCGGGATGGCGAAGGCGATGCCCACGTTGCCGCCCGACGGCGAGTAGATCGCCGTGTTGACGCCGACCACGTCGCCGTTGACGTCGAAGGTCGGGCCGCCGGAGTTGCCGCGGTTCACCGCCGCGTCGATCTGCAGGTAGTCGTCATACGGGCCCGAGCCGATGTCGCGGCCCTGCGCCGAGACGATGCCGGCCGTCACCGAGCCGCCGAGGCCGAACGGGTTGCCGACCGCGATGACCCAGTCGCCGACGCGGGGCTGGCCCGGGGCGAAGCGGACGAAGGGGTACTTGCCCTCCTGCTTCACCTTGAGCACGGCGAGATCGGTCTTGGGATCGGTGCCGATCACCTTGGCGTCGAGCGTGCGCCCGTCGTCCATGGTCACCTGCACCTCGACGCCGTTCTGGACGACGTGGTTGTTGGTGACGATGTAGCCATCCTGCGAGATGAAGAAGCCCGAGCCCTGCGACTGGGCGAACTGCTTGCCGCGGGGACGCTGCTGCGGGGCCATGCCGCGGCCCTCGCCGCGCTGGCCGAACTCGCGGAAGAACTTCTGGATGCCGGGCGGCAGGTCGTCGAAGGACGGGCCCTCGCCGTCGTCGGCGACGCCGTCGCCGCGCATCGAGGCGTTCTCGACCTTCACCTTCACCGCGACGACGGCCGGCTTCACCCGGTCGACGACGTCGGCGAAGCCCGGATTGACCGTGGCCCGGGCCATGGCCTGGGTCTGCGCCTGGGCGAAGGCGCTGTCGGAGGGAAGCCACGCCTGGTGGGTGAGCCCCGCGCCGACGATGGCCACCGCGGCGGCGCCGGCCATCAGGCCGTTGCGCAGGGTGCGGCGGGACATGCTGCTGTTCGTCATGCTCGTCTCCTCATGGGGTTCACTGGACCCCTGAATTCGCCGCCGGGGACATCGCCCCGGCTTGCGATGAAGAGATGGGGGATGCCGGCTTACCGGCGCCTCGCGCCCGCATGAAACTTTGGAAAGGTGGATGGCGGCGTCCATTGCGCCTGCGGCAGGCTGGCCCGGCGCGCCCGCGCGTGGGATAGGTGGGACGCAATCCCGACGCGGGGGCCGCGGCCGCCCGCCCTGCGAGACGCACGATGCCTGCTGCCATCCCGCCCGGAGCCACTGCGCCCGGCGCCCCGCCGACCGGCGCCCTCCTCGACCGAATCGCCGCCGCCCCCGTCCTCGCCGAGGCCAAGGGCGCCCGGCGGCGGCTTGCAGACCTCCTGGCCGAAGCCCGGCAGGACGAGGCAACGGCGCCGCTCGCGGCCCTGGTCGAGGCCAGCGCGCCCGTGGCGGCGCTGCTGGCAGGCCTCGCCGACCACTCCCCGTTCCTGTGGGGCCTCGCCCGCGCCGACGCCGGCCGCCTGCTGGCCCTGCTCGAGGCTGACCCCGACTCCCGCATCGCCGCGCTGCTGGCGGCGACGCGCGACGCCTGGCGGACGGCCTCCGGGGAGCACGACCTGATGCGCGTGCTGCGCCGGGCCAAGCAGGAAATGGCGCTGTTGGTGGCCCTGGCCGACATCGGCGGGGCGTGGGGCCTCGACGCCGTGACGGCGGCGCTGGCCGGCTTTGCCGACGCCGCTGCCGCGGCCTCCGTCGACTGGCTGCTGGCTCAGGCGGCCGGGCAGGGGCGGTTCCATCCGAAGGACCCCGAGCACCCCTCGCAGGGCTGCGGCATGGTGGTGCTGGCGCTCGGCAAGCACGGCGCCGTGGAACTGAACTACTCCTCCGACATCGACGTGGTCGTGGTCTTCGATCCCGACACTGCGCCGCTTGCCGACGGCGTCGAGCCGACGCCCTTCTTCGTGCGGCTGGTGAAGGGCCTCGTGAAGCTGATGCAGGAGCGCACGGCCGACGGCTACGTCTTCCGGACCGACCTGCGGCTGCGCCCCGACCCGGCCTCGACGCCCACCGCAATCCCGCTGCCCTCCGCCTTCGCCTACTACGAGACGGTGGGCCAGAACTGGGAGCGCGCCGCGCTCATCAAGGCGCGCCCGGTGGCGGGCGACCTGCCGCTCGGCGCGTCCTTCATCGCCGAGCTCGCGCCCTTCATCTGGCGCAAGTACTTCGACTTCGCCGCGATCGCCGACATCCACGCCATGAAGCGGCAGATCCACGCCGTGAAGGGGCACGAGACGATCGCGGTGGCCGGCCACGACATCAAGCTCGGGCGCGGTGGCATCCGCGAGATCGAGTTCTTCGTGCAGACCCAGCAGCTCGTCTTCGGCGGCCGGCGCCCGCAGCTGCGCGGCCGACGCACGCTCGACATGCTGGCCGCGCTGCGCGCCGACGGCTGGATCTCCGGCGACGCCGAGACCGACCTCGCCGAGGCCTACCGCTTCCTGCGCACCATCGAGCACCGGCTGCAGATGGTGGCCGACGAGCAGACGCAGCGCCTGCCCGACGACGAGGCGCGCCTGAAGCGCTTCGCCCGCTTCTGCGGCTTCCCGGACCTGCGCCGCTTCACGAAGGCGCTTACCGAACGGGCGCTGCGGGTGGAGAAGCACTACGCCCGGCTCTTCGAGGAGGGGGCAGACCTCTCGGCGGGCGAGGGGAGCCTCGTCTTCACCGGCACGACCGACGATCCCGAGACGCTGCAGACGCTGCGGCGCATGGGCTTCACCGACCCGGCGGCCGTGGCCGAGACGGTCCGCGGCTGGCACTTCGGCCGGCGGCAGGCGGTGACGAGCCCGCGCGCCCGCGAGGTGCTGACCGAGCTGGTGCCCAAGCTGCTCGCCGCCTTCGGGAAGAGCGCCGACCCGGACGGCGCGCTCGTCGCCTTCGACGCCGCCCTGGGGCGCATGCCGGCGGCGGTGGAGCTCTTCGCCATCCTGCGCTCGCACAGGCAGGTGCTGGGGCTCTTCGCCGAGCTGCTCGGCTCCGCCCCGCGCCTCGCCGACACGGTGGCCCACCGCCCGCACCTCCTCGACGCGCTGATCGACCCGGCCTTCGGCGTCGCCGGCCTCGACGTCGCCGCGGTACAGGAGCGCATCGCGGTCACGGTCGGCGAGTGCGATCTCTTCGAGGAGGTGCTCGACCGCCTGCGCGAGGCGGGCCAGCACGAGCTTTTCCTGCTCGGTGCACGGGCCCTTTCGGGAGCCCTGTCTTTCGAGCGCGTCGGCGCCGCGCACGCCGCCGTCGCCGAGGCGGTGATCCGGCTCGCCCTGGCGGAGGTGGAGGGTCGTTTCGCCCGCGAGCACGGGCGGGTGCCGGGCGGGCGGCTTGCCGTGGTCGGCATGGGCCGGCTGGGCTCCGGCGAGATGACGGCCACCTCCGACCTCGACCTCGTCGTGCTCTACGACTTCGACGAGGAGAACGCCGAGAGCGACGGGCCGCGGCCGCTGCACGCGGTGACCTACTACGGCCGCCTGACGCAGCGGCTCATCAGCGCCCTCACGGTGCCGACGCGGCGGGGCACGCTCTACGCCGTCGACATGCGCCTGCGTCCCTCCGGCAACAAGGGACCGGCGGCGACGCAGTTCAAGGGCTTCGTCGCCTACCAGGCGGCCGAGGCCGAGACCTGGGAGCACATGGCGCTCGTCCGGGCGAGGCCGGTGGCGGGCGATCCCGCCTTCATGGCGCAGGTGGAGGGTGCCATCGCCCATGTGCTCGCCGCGCCGCGCGATGCCGCCGCCATCCGCCGCGACGCGTTGGCGATGCGCCGGCTGATCGCGCAGGAGAAGGGCGAGGCTGATCCCTGGGACCTGAAGCTCGCTGCGGGCGGCCTCGTCGACATCGAGTTCGTGGCGCAGGCGCTGGTGCTGATCCACGCCGGCCGCCACCCCGAGGTGGCTGCGCGCAACACGGGCGACATCCTCGCGGCTGCGGCCGAGGCCGGGTTGCTCGAGCCCAACGACGCCGCCTTGCTGCGCCGCGCCTATGCGCTGATGCGCGACCTCATGCAGTGGCAGCGCCTCGCGGTCGCCGGCCGCTTCGACCCCGCGGCGCTGGGCCCGGGCCTGCGCCGCCGCATGGCAAGCGTCGTCGGCCTGCCCGACTTCAAGGTGCTGGAACGCGACCTCCGCGACACGCGCCACGCCGTTCGCGCGACGTTCGAGCGGCTGATGAAGGCCTGAGCCGGCGCGGGCCTGCATGACCGCCCCTCATCCGGCGCTTCGAGCCACCTTCTCCCCGCGTGCGGGGAGAAGGGACACGGCGCCATCACGGAAGCAACGAGGGCAGAGGGGCGCTTGCCCATGAGCCGCGCCGATCTCGCAGAAGGGGCCACTCAAGGCGCGGCGGCCCGGCTTTCCTTCGCCCCGCTCGCGGGGAGAAGGTGCCTTCGCGACAGCGGAGGCGGATGAGGGGCAGCAGGCGGATAAGGGGACGCGCTTGCCTCCGTCACCCCAGCGCGCTGCGGACGATCTCGAAGCCGGTGCGGGCGCGGGTGGGGAGGTGGACGAGGACGATGGTGCCCGTGCCCTCGCAGGAGCGGATGCGCAGGCCGCCGCCGTGCAGCTCGGCGAGCGAGCGGGCGATGGCGAGGCCGAGGCCGGAGCCCTCCGAGGGCTTCGACGCGTCGAGGTTCACGATCTCGAACGGGCGGGCCAGCTTGGGCAGCGCGTCCTTGGGGATGCCGACACCCGTGTCCTCGACGTAGAGGTTCACCGCTTCGCCGACGCGCCGGGCGCGCACGGCGACGCGGCCGCCCTCGGGCGTGTACTTGATGGCGTTGCCGAGCAGGTGGTGGAGGATCTTCGCCATGGCGCGCGCGTCGGCGTGGATGGTCGTGCCGGGCAGGGTGTCGGCCACCACGGAGAGGCTGCGGCTCGCGGCGAGGCTGCGCACCTCGGCGATCGCCTCGCCGACCACGTCGTCGAGCACGAGGGTCTGGCGGTCCATGCGCACCCGCCCGGCCTCGAGCTCGGCCATGTCGAGGATGTCGGCGATGAGGCCGAGCAGGTACTCGCCGCTGCGCCGGATGTCGCGGCAGTAGGTCGCGTACTTGTCGCTGCCGAGCGGGCCGAAGATGCCGGCTTCCATGATCTCGGAGAAGCCGAGGATGGCGTTGAGCGGCGTGCGCAGCTCGTGGCTCATCTTGGCGAGGAATTCGGACTTGGCGCGGTTGGCGCTCTCGGCCTCGGCCTTCTGCTCGAGGTAGCGCTCGGCAAGGTCGGCGAGCTGCTGGGCCTGCAATTCCAGCGTCTGCCGCGAGCGCTTCAGGTCGGCGATCATCGCGGTCAGCCGGCGCTCGCTGTCGAGGAGGTTCTCCTCGTGGCGCTTCAGCTGGGTGATGTCGGTGCCGACCGAGACGTAGCCGCCGTCCTTGGTGCGCCGCTCGTTGACCTGGAGCCAGCGCGCGTCGGGCAGCAGGGCCTCGTAGCTGCGCGCGCCGCCGGCGATGCGGTCGTCGTCGATGCGGTTCTGCATCACCGGCGGGATCAGCCGCTCGGCGAGTTCCTCGTAGGCCTGGCCGGGCCGCACGTCGTCGGCGGCGAGGTCGTGCAGCGCCATGAACTTGGAGTTGCACATGACGAGCCGGTTGTCGGCGTCCCACAGCACGAAGGCCTCGGAGATCGCCTCGATGGCATCGCGCAGGCGGGCGTCGGCGCGGGCGGTCTCCTGCGCGAGGCGGCGCTGCTCGGTGATGTCGATGGTGATGCCGACGAGGTGCGGGTCGCGGTTCTCGCCGTCGCGCACGAGCTCGGCGCGGGCCCGCAGCCACACCCACTGGCCGTCGGCAGCGCGGATGCGGAAGGCGTGGTCGACGGACGTCGCCTCCTGGCCGGCAAGCTGGTCGGCGAGCTGGTAGAGGTTGCCGTCCTCCGGGTGGACGAGGCGGTTCACGTCGCCGAAGGAGAGGAACTCGCTCTGCCGCTCGTAGCCGAGCATCTCGTACATCGAGTCGGACCAGTAGATGGTGCCGCGGCCGATGTCCCAGTCCCACAGGCCGCAGCGGCCGCGCGACAGCGCGAGGTCGAGGCGATGGCGCACGCGGTCACACAGGGCATCCGCATGGCCGGCCCGCCACGCCTGCCAGAAATAGGCGGTGCCGATGCCCGCCAGCACCACCGCGGCGGCGCCCACCAGCATCAGGAAGGAGGAGGTCTTGGTCCGCCACGTCGTCAGCACGCCGACCATCGGCTGCACGACGGCGAGCTGCCCATAGCCGTGCTCCAGCGTGCGCACCGTGGCGAGCGAGGGAACGTTGCCCGGCACCGTGATCAGCATCACGCCGGCGCGCTCGGCGAAGGTGGTGAGCGGCTGCGTCGGGCCCAGCACGTCGACGAGAGGCACGCCGACCGCCGCGCCCTTCGGCAGGCTGGCGACGACGGTTCCCGTCTCGTCGGTCACGAGCACGGTGCGGCCGTTGCGCAGCGCGTGGCCGGGCACCAGCGCGGCGAGGCGCTCGGCCGGGCCGGCGCCCTCGGCCCGGCGGAAGTCGGAGGCGACGAGGGCGGCGAGGACGTCGATGTCGCCGGCGGCGTCCGACACCACCTCGGTGCGGCTCGAGGACACCTGTACCCACGACACGGCTGCGAGGGTGATGAGGAAGGCCGCGAGCATCGCGGGGACCACGATCCGCATCCACGGCTCGAACCGCTTGAGCTGCTGGTAGCTCGGATGCGCCAGCCAGCGCGCCAGACCCGTGTTGGTGTCCGCGCGCGCAGGCATGATGGCCGCGATGCTTCGCGCCATGCCAAAGCCCCTTTCGGATTCCACTCGCCCCGTTCGGATCGACGTGCCGCATCTACCCGAATCAGTGCGATCTGAATCCGCCGGCGGTGATTTGGCAAGATGTTAATGAAGCCTTTCGGCGCTCAATCCGCGTGTTGCAACCGAGCGTGGCAGAAACGTCAAACGGTTTGCTGAATCAAGCGGTTGCGGAAGCGCTGTTCCACACCCCGCAGGCGTTAAAGACGGACTTGATCAGGCGCCGTCTGCAGGCGCACGGCCCGCTGCACGCGGCCCTCGTGGCACATGCGGGAAGCCCCCTCATCCGGCGCTGCGCGCCACCTTCTCCCCGTGTCGGGGAGAAGGGAAGGAGGGGGCCGTTCCCGCATCGCAAGGTGAAGACCGCACATGCGAGGGGAAACGCTATGGGACGCCGGCACCCCTTCTCCCTGCCTGCGGGGAGAAGGTGCCCCGCACGCGCCGGGCCTGGCCGGCTCGTGCTCCGGAGGGATGCGGGCGCGGGAAAAAGCCCGCGCCAGCGGGGCGGACGAGGGGAGGCCCCCGCCTAAGCCAGCGCGCGCGTGACGATGTCGCCGACGTCCGGGGAGAGTCCGGGCGCGGCGGCGATGCGGCGCAGTTCGCGCTCGGCGCTGGCGCGGCGCACGGGCTCCAGCGAGCGCCATGTGCGGAAGGCGCCGAGCAGACGCGCCGCGACCTGGGGGTTGGAGCCGTCGAGCCGCAGCACCACGTCGGCGACGAAGGCGTGGCCGGCCCCGTCGGCACGGTTGAACTGCGACAGGTTCGCCATCGCGAAGCTGCCGATCAGGGCCCGCGTGCGGTTGGGGTTGGCCAGCGAGAAGGCCGGGTGGTCGAGCAGGTCCTTCACCCGATCGAGCGTGCCGGCCTCGGGGATCGACGCCTGCAGCGCGAACCACTTGTCCATGACGAGCGGGTCGTCGGCGAACTGGCGCTCGAAGGCGAGGAGCATGGCCTCGCGCTCGCGTCCGGGCGCCTGCGTAGCGGCGACCAGGGCGCCGAAACGCTCCGTCATGTTGTCGGCCGCGTCGAACTGGGCGCGTGCCAGCGCCGTGCCGCGCGTCGCGTCGCCGGCCGTCAGCAGGTCGACGAGCGCATTGCGCAGTGCGCGCCGGCCGGAGCCGGCGGCGTCCGGGACATAGGGACCGGTGCCCGCCAGGCGCTGCCATGCCAAGGCGAGGTCGTCGGCGATGCTCGCGCCGACGAAGCCGCGCAGGCTCCTGCGGGCCGCCACGATGGCATCGGGATCGATGTCCGCGCCGATCTCGCGGGCGAGGTCGGATTCGGAGGGCAGGGTCATCACCTGCGCCACGAAGGCGTGGTCGTCGCTGTCGTGCAGGAGCTCGGCGAGCGCCTGCGGGAAGCGGACGTCGAACACGGGAGTGCGGCCCGCGCGGTGCGCCGCGACGGCGTCGACGAGGAGCTGCGTCGCGAAGGTCTGCGCCGCTTCCCAGCGGTTGAAGCTGTCGCTGTCCCGCCGGAAGAGCGTCAGCAGGTCCTCCCGCGACAGCGGCATGTCGAGCTTCACCGGCGCGGAGAAGCCGCGCAGCAGCGACGGGACGGGCCGGCGCGCGACGCCGGTGAAGGTGAGGGAGGCCCTGGCCTCGGTGAGGACGAAGAGCCCGCCTGCGAGCGCGCCGCAGCCCTCGACCTCGAGCGGCAGGTCGCCGGCCTCGGCATCGACGAGGCCCATGAGCACCGGGATGACGACCGGGTCCTTCTTCGGCTGCCCCGGCGTGGGCGGCGTCGCCTGCGCGAAGTCGAGGCGGTAGGTGCCGGCGGACGCGTCGTGGCGGCCGGACACCTTCAGCGTCGGCGTGCCGGCCTGCCGGTACCACAGCGAGAACGGGCCGAGGTCGCGCCCGCTCGTCTCGGCGAAGCAGGCGAGGAAGTCCTCGACCGTCGCCGCCGTACCGTCGCAGCGGCGGAAGTAGAGCGCCATGCCCGCCCAGAACGCCTCTTCGCCGATGAGGCTGCGCAGCATGCGGATGAGTTCGGATCCCTTCTCGTAGACGGTCGCCGTGTAGAAGTTGTTGATCTCGCGGTAGGCGTCCGGCCGCACCGGGTGGGCGAGAGGCCCGGAATCCTCCGCGAACTGCTGCGCCCGCAACGCCCGAACTTCCGCGATGCGCTTGACGGGGCGCGAGCGCATGTCGGCGGAGAACTCGTGGTCGCGGTAGACCGTGAGCCCCTCCTTCAGGCACAGCTGGAACCAGTCGCGGCAGGTGATGCGGTTGCCCGTCCAGTTGTGGAAGTACTCGTGCGCGATGATCGCCTCGATGTGGGCGTAGTCGGCGTCCGTCGCGGTTTCGGGCGTTGCCAGCACGTACTTGTCGTTGAAGATGTTGAGGCCCTTGTTCTCCATCGCGCCCATGTTGAAGTCGGACACGGCGACGATGTTGAAGACGTCGAGATCGTACTCGCAGCCCCACGCGCGCTCGTCCCACTCCATCGAGCGCACGAGCGCGTCCATGGCGTAGCCGGCGCGGTTCTCCTTGCCCGGTTCGACATAGATGCCGAGTTCGACGGACCGTCCGGACCGGGTGGTGAACCGGCCGGCGACATGGCCGAGGTCTCCCGCCACGAGGGCGAAGAGGTAGGCTGGCTTGGGGTGCGGATCGTGCCACGTGGCGAAGTGCCGCCCGCCGCCGAGCGAACCGCGCTCCACCGGGTTGCCGTTGCCCAGCAGCACCGGGCAGTCGACCTGGTCGGCCTCGATGCGCGTCGTGTAGACGGACATCACGTCGGGACGGTCGAGGAAGTAGGTGATGCGGCGGAAGCCCTCCGCCTCGCACTGGGTGCAGTAGACGCCGCTCGACCGGTAGAGCCCCATCAGCTTGGTGTTTGCCGACGGGTTCACGATGGTGACGAGCTCGAGCACGAAGGGGCGCGGCGGCGGAACGTCGATGCGAAGGCCCTGGGGATCGGCGCGGTAGGCCCCGGCCGGCAGGGAAACCCCGTCCACGGCGACGCCGGCGAGCGCCAGCTCGTCGCCGTCAAGCACCAGCGGCGCGCCCGGGCGCCCAGCCGGATTCGGGCGGATCGAGAGCTTCGCCGTGACGCGGGTGTCGGTCGGGTGCAGCTGGACGAGGAGGTCGACGGTGTCGATCAGCCAGTCGGTCGGCCGGTAGTCCTCGAGCTTCACGGCGGCGGCGGTGTCGGTACGCATGGCGGCTCCTTCGCGAGGGCGCGAGCCTAGACCAAGCGTGCCGTCGATGGAACGCGCGACGCCGTGCGCCGCGCGGGGTCAGCCCTGCGCCAGGCGGCGGGCGTGAGCCGCGGACTGGGGGGGCGCCGATGCCGCGGCAGCGGCATCGCGGGCCCGCTGGGCGGGATCGGCCACCGGCCGGTGAGCCGCCTCGGCAGCGCGCTGCTCGTGCCCGGCGATGGCCGCGACGATGAAGCGGGCCGCCGCGGGCGAGATGCGGCGGGAAAGATCCACCAGGGCGAAGAGCTTCTGCGTCGAGTGCCCGATCAGCGGATCACGGAACATGAAGACGCGCGTGATCGCCTCGTCGGAGAGGCCGAGCGCCACCATCGCCACGGCGAGGGTCTCCCCGCTGCGGTCGTCCAGCATGCGCCGCGCCATGGCGGGTGCGATGCCGAGGCCCAGCGCCATGAGGGCGCCGAGTGCCTGCTCGTCGCCGCACATCGCGGCGTTCTCGATGCCGAGCGTGAGCTCGGGAGGGGCAGCCGGCAGGCCACGCTGGCGCCCGAGGCTCTGCACGTGCCGCTCGGCGTCGGCGATGATGTGGCGGCGCGTCGTGCGATCAGCCTCGATGAAGAGGATGGCGCGGTCTGCGGGTGCGAGATCGGTTCGCGACAGCAGCGCCGCGGCAATCGCCTCCTCCGAGCGCGAGCGGGCGAGGAGTTCGTGGCGCACGTCGGCGCTGAGCGCGACGGCGGTGTTGGCGGCGAGCGTCACGTCGATCACCGGCTCCTGCCGGGTGAGCAGCAGGCGCGCCAGCGACGCGTCGACATCCGTGCGCGCGGCCACGGCCGCGGCGAGCAGGCGGGCCCCGGTGGCGGCCTCGGCGAGGATCATCGGGCGCGGCAGCCAGCGCGCGTCGGCCAGCAGGATGCGGGCGGCGTCGTCGCCGCGCGCCACGATGGCCTCGGCGACGCCGACCGGAGTGCCGGGATAGGCCGCGAGCTTGCAGGCCACGACGCAGGCGGTCTCCACGTCGACCTGGCCCGCTAGCGTGCCGCCGATCTCCTGGTACTGCGCCACCTCGTCCGGGCTGTGCGCGTCCGTGGCGATATAGAGGTCGGTGAGCACGCGCAGGAGGATGGGCTTCATGTCGAGCCCTTCCTCGCGTGCGATGGCCAGGAGTCCCTGCAGTTCTGGCGGCGTGACGAAGGGCATGGCGCGAGGCGGGCTCCGGAGGCGTGCCGAACATCGCCACGGTGGAACCGTCATGGTTACGGCCCCGTTAATGCCCCGGTGAGAGGCGTACCTTCGACATTGGATCTGCGTCAACGACGCCGGTTAACCGCCCATTAACCATGATGGGCGTGTTGTGCCGGTTGAAGGTCCCGTGGTTCGCCAGTGCTGAGGGAGGGTGTCATGGGTGACGTCATCGCATTCCGGCCTCCGGCCGTGCGTCCGGACGGGGAAGTCTCCGGCTCGTACGCGGTCGGGGCGGAAATCCTGTTCTTCACCGGCGTCCGCTACGAGCGCGCCGCCGAGCCGACGTCGGCGACGCCGCGCCGCGCCCGCCCGCCGCGCAAGCCGCGCGCACGGGCCTGACGGGCGCCCATGGCGCCGGCTCGTCCCGTCCTCGGCGCCGTCGCGCTCGCCCTGCTGCTGGCCGGCTGCGCCGAGACCGGCGACTTCGGCCGCCCCAAGCCCAACCTCTGGAACGAGACGACGGGTCCGCTCGTCGGCAAGTTCGCGGCCACCGCGCGCGAAGAGCCGGTGTCGTGGTCCATGCTGACGGACGACGAGCAGGAGCTTCGAAAGCGGGCCTGGCACTTCCTGATGCCCAACCGCGAGCAGTGGGGCTTCGAGAAGCAGCTCGCCGACCTCGCCGCCAAGCGCGTCATCCCCGCCGACCTCGTGCCCAAGGACTCCACCGCCTATTTCGGCGCCCTGAAGGAATGGGGCGACCGCTCCCCGCGCTCCCGCTACCAGCGCCTGCGCGAGGACATCGACAACGACCGCCAGTTGCTGGGCTCCTACATCGCCGTCGCCTGCCGCGTCGAGGAGATGGACGCGGTCCGCATCAAGGCGCTCGACAAGATCGACGAGGTGACCGACTGGCAGGCCGAGCAGGCCCGCAACCGCGTCGCCGAGAACGAGGCGCTCACGGCGTGGGTGCTGGACGAGAGCGTCTTCCGGCTCGCCGGCTACCGCTACGCGCTGCAGCACCTCGTCATCGAGAGCCCGGACCGCGATGCGGTGAAGGTCGAGCGCACGCTCACAGCCTACGCGGCCGATCGGGTCGGCCTCGAGCGCTGCGGGCGCCGCGGCACCGTCAAGGTCGAACCGGCAGGCGGCGCGCGCTACCATCCGCGCCCGGACAAGCCCGAGAAGCCGCCGAAGTAGGCGGCGCCTCGTGGCGGCGAGGTGCCGCCCACGGGTCGCCGGGCCTCGGGTGCAAGGCCTCAGGTGTTTTTCGATGGTTCAGTCGTGCGGGCGCTGCGTCGGCGCGGCCTGCGTCGGTGCCACGGTTCCCGTCGCCTGGATGTCGTGCCCGCACGTCGCCGAACGGACGCGGGCCTCCGCCTCGGGCTGCAGGCCCGGCTCGAGCGCGAGCGTCCTCACCGTGACGAAGCCGGTGCGCTGGGGCGACACGAGCCGAAGCTCGCGCACGGGTTCGTCCTCCGGATCGCCCGCGACGAGCTCGTCGAGCTGGGCCTGCGTCACCACCACGAGATCGATGACGCCGCGCAGCGCGCTGCGGTCCGTCATGGCGTAGTAGACCGCGCCGGTCGGCGTGTAGAAGGCGAACGACATGAAGGCGTCGCCCGGTGTCGCGCGCACCCGCAGCGGCCCCTCGGCGAGGTCGTAGCGGCACACGGCGAGCACCGCCGACGGGTCGCGGTGGGGCAGGGCGGACTGGGCGGGCCCTGCTTGCGGCAGCACCGTCATGGCGTGCCGCGGCGCGAGGGCCGCGAGGCGCTCGTCCGCGTTGGGGTGGGTCAGCGCGGGGATGGCCAGGACGGCCGTCAGGTGGACGAGCCCGGCCAGGACGAGGCCGAGCGCGAGCGTGTGCAGGAGGCGCCAGTGCAGCCTCATCGGCAGCCCACCCGCGTGATCGTGGGCATGCGGCCGGGCTCGATGACGGCCGACGTGCCGCTGATGGGCGTGTCGTAGAGGCGCAGGACGAGATCGAAGCGACCCGGCGCGCCGCTCGGCAGCCAGTTCCCCGGCCGCGCCGTGGGCGACACCGTGACCACGAAGGCGCCCGACGGATCGCGCACGATCTCGCCCGAGGTGAAGCCGTGGCGGCCGGCTGCGTTGGCGAGGAAGCCGCCGTCCGGGGTCTGCGCGGTCAGCGTCCAGTATCGCGTCGGCGGCACGAGACCGGCGACGCGATACTCGCACGAGCCGACGAGCGGCTGGCCGGCGCTGTCGCGCCGCGCGGTGAAGGCGAGGCCCTCGCCGAGCCCGAGCGGCATGCTGCCGGACCGGGCGACGACGGCGCGGGAATAGGGATCGGCGTCGGTGGAGCCGTTGCGCGGGAAGGCGGTCCAAGGCCCGACCTGGACCGCGCCGAAGCCCACGCCGCGATCGACCGCCAGCCACGTCCCGCCGAGGCCGAGACCGGCCGCGATGGCGAAGACGGCAAGCGTGCGCCCGAGTTGGCCGAGCCGCGGCCCGAGCCCGGCGCGGACCGGGACGGGGAGCCTCAGCAGGCCGCCACTCACGGCACCACGACCTTGGCGCGCGTGCCGGTCACCACGGGCTCCAGTGCCGCGGAGGGCCCGGCGGGCGCCCGAGGCTCGACGCGGTTGAGGAGGGTCTCGATGCCCCCGAGCGCCTCGAGCGAACGGCGGTTCAGCACGGCGGGGCGCTGCGCCGTCGCCGCCGGCACCTCGGTGCCCTTGGCCGCCGATGCAGTGGCCGGCGCGGCCGGTGCGGCCGGGGCGATGCCCGGCATCGGGCGCAGCTCCACCGAGAGGTGCGCCGGCGCCATCATGTCGTGCCAGGCCTGCGCCGGCAGCGAGCCGCCCGTCATGCGCGCCGTGGGCGAATAGTCGTCGTTGCCGAACCACACGCCCGCCACGAGGTTGCCCGTGTAGCCGATGAACCACGCGTCGCGGTAGGCGTTCGTGGTGCCGGTCTTGCCCGCCACCTTGATGCCCGGGAGAATCGCCCGCTTCCCCGTGCCTTCCTCGACGACCTTCACCATCATGCTGTTCATGTCGGCGACGATCTTCTCCGGCACGATCTGCTTCGGCGTCGGCGCGTCGCGGTCGTGGCGGTAGATGACCTCGCCGCGCGAATTGCGGATCTCGACGGCTGCATAGGGATCCGCCTTGCGCCCGCCGTTGGCGAGCACGGCGTAGCCCGCCGTCATGTCGAGCACCGTCACCTCGGCGGCGCCGATGGGCAGCGAGACGGTGTCCACGAGCGGCGTGGTGAGCCCCATCATCCGGCAGACCTCGATGACGCGGAAGCGGCCGGCCTTGTTGTTGCCCTCGCCGATGGCAGTCGCCAGCTGCACCGGGATGGTGTTGATGGACTTCGCCAGCGCCACCGAGAGGGGCATCGAGCCGGCGTAGGAGCGTCCGTAGTTGTTGGGGCACCAGTTGCCCACGCACACCGGCCGGTCGGTGACGATGGTCGCCGGGTTGAACTTCCCGGTCATCAGCGCCGCTGTGTAGACGAACGGCTTGAACGAGGAGCCGGGCTGGCGCAGCGCGTCGGTGGCCCGGTTGAACTGGCTCGCGCCGTAGTCGCGCCCGCCGACCATGCCGCGCACGGCGCCGTCGGGATCCATCACGACCGTGGCCGCTTGCGAGGCGTCGTAGGTGTCGCCGTGCTGGCGCAGGATCGTCTCCAGCGACGTCTCCGCCGCCTTCTGCACGCCGGGGTCGAGGGCGGTGCGGATGGTCAGCACCCGGTCGGAGCCGAGCTTGCCCTCGTCGGCGAGGCGCTTGGCCTCCAGGAAGGCCCAGTCGAGGTAGTAGTCCGGGCTGATCTCCTGCTTGCGGTCGACCGGCGTCGCCGGGTTGCGGCGGGCCGCGAAAACCTGCCCCTCGGTGAGGTAGCCGGCGTCGACCATGTTCGACAGCACGTCGGCGGCGCGGGCGCGCGCGGCGGGCAGGTTGTTGTGCGGCGCGTACTTGGACGGTGCCTTGAAGAGGCCCGCGAGCATGGCCGCCTCGGCCAGGGTCACGTCCTTGACCGACTTGCCGAAATAGAACTCCGCGGCCGCGGAGGCGCCGAACGAGCCGCCGCCCATGTAGGCGCGGTCGAGATACAGCTTCAGGATGTCCCGCTTGCTGAGGTGGAACTCAAGCCACAGCGCGAGGAACGCCTCCTTGATCTTGCGCTCGATCGAGCGCTCGTTGGTGAGGAACAGGTTCTTGGCGAGCTGCTGGGTGATCGACGAGCCGCCCTGCACGACGCCCGAGGCGCGCGCGTTGGCCATGAGCGCGCGCGACGTGCCGATGAAGTCGATGCCGAAGTGCTCGTAGAAGCGGCGGTCCTCGGTGGCGAGCACGGCCTTGATCAGGTGGTCCGGGAACTCCTCCAGCGCGATCGAATCGTCATGCCGGATCCCGCGCCGCCCCACCTCGTTGCCGTAGCGGTCCTGGAAGACCACGGCGAGGTCCTGCTTCTTGAGCCAGTTCTCGTCGCTCACCTCGCGGAAGGCCGGGATGGCCAGCGTGAGCATGAGCAGCAACCCGCCCACCGACAGGGTCAGCGCCTCGCAGGCGAGGTCGTTCGCCACCCGCTTGCCACCCGTGACGTGGAAGCGGTCCATGAAGGCGGAATAGCGGTCCCAGGCGGACGCCATCGCCCGGCCGCCCTCGCCCAGCGAGAACGCCGTCCACGAGTCGAACGACTCGAAGGCGCGGACGATGCGCTGCCAGAGCGTCAGCCTGCCGTGGAAATCCACCGGGTGAGGATCCGATTCCGTATCACGTGTAACCGGTACAGTAGCAGGCAGCGCCTCCGCCGGGGAGGGGGGAAGCAGACGGTGCCGAGGCTGCCGTCAGGCGGCCAGGCGGCGTCTCGCCGTCACGATTCGCAGAACTTCGCCCCTTTTCTGCCCTGATTCAGGCCGCTCGGCCGCCGCAAAGCCTGCGTGGACTACCTGCCGGCCGAAACGGAGACGCGAGATGGGCAGGCTGGTGCGGTTCGCTTGGACGGTGGTGGACTACGGACGCCACGCGGCGGGGCAGGTGGCGACGTCCGTGATCGCCGCGCTCTGCGTTGCCTCCATCACGCAGACGATGATGCAGAGAGAGCGAACGGTGCCGACAGCCGGGGCGCTTGCGGCGCCCGCCCCGGTACCTGCGCCGGCGCCGGCGGCTTCGGGCTCCCTGTCGTCCGGCCCGGCGTGGGTTCCGGTCGGGCTCGGGTCGCCGACGGCCCCGCCATCGCCGGCCTTCGCCGTGTCGGGCGTCGTCGCCCTGCCGCTCCCGCTCGAGCACGCCTTCCCGCTGGACGGGGAGCCGGTGTTCCAGGCCTCGCTGATGCGACCCTTCGTGGCGCTTGCGGGCTCTGCGTGGAGCGAGGCGCCGGTGGCCTCCGATGCGTCCGAGAGTGTGGCCCGCCGCAAGGCGCGCACGGTCGTGGCCGAGATCGCGGTGCCGGTCGTGGCGCCGCCCGTCGGCGCGCCAGCGCCCGCCGCCGCTTCAGCCGGTTCGTTGAGGACCGGCGATGGGGGTATTTCCGACGTCCTGAGGCCGCCGGGACTGATCCCGGCGTCGGCAGCTGTCGCGGTTCAGCCCCATGATGCGGAGCGCCGCGTCTTCGGCATCCGCCTCCCGTCCTTGCCCAGCATGCCGACCCTGCCCAGCGTGCCGGAGTTCCTCGGTGGAGTCGCGGCGTCGGCAGGCTCTCTCACACGCTTCGCAAACCTGCCCTGACCCGGAAGGTCAACCCCGCACGGGCTCCGTGTGGCTGACGATGCGGGTGATGTCCGGGACGTCCTCGCGGACGCGATGCTCGAGCTGGTCGATGGTCTCGTGAACCGCCGCGACCGTGAGCGTCGGGTCGACGCGGCAGTGGAAGTTCACGACGAGCCCGTGGCCCGTGCGCCGTACCCGCACGCTGTGGACGTCCGTGACCGTGCCGAGCTCGGCCGCGTGGCGGGCCAGGTGGCCGGCGACGGCCTCGCGCTCGGCGCCGTCGACGTCGGCGCCGTCGAGGCTCGCCACGACGAGCGGCTCGATGTGTGTGTCGACCTCGGTGGTGGCGCCGAACTCCTCCTTCAGCGCCGCCTCGAACTTGGAGGCGATGGCGTGCGCCGCGCCGAGGCTCATGCGCGCGTCGACCTCGATGTCGAGGCTGATCGACAGGCGTTCGCCGATCTTCTGCACCGTGACGTGGTGGACCGGGGCCCGCCGCTTCGCCGCGATCAGCAGCACGCGCTCGAGGATGGTCTCCTCGTCCATGGCGCGCGGCACGGCCGTCACGGTGACCTCGGCTCCGGGGAAGCGCTCGGCGACGCCCGCCGCGATGCGCTCCTTGATGACGGTGAGGCGGTCCAGCGGGATCGTCCGGGCGACGGCAATCTCGATGTCGGCGAAGAGATGCGCGCCGCCCGAGCGCACGCGCACGCTTTCCACGGCCACGACCCCCTGCACGCCTTCGGTGAAGACGCGGATCGTCTCCTGCGCGCCGGACGGCGCCGCGTCGATCAGCGTCTGAACGGTGCGCGCCGCCAGCCGGAAACCCGCCACGGCGATGAAGATCGCGACGCCGACGGCCACGAGGCTGTCTGCCTGCGGATAGCCCATGGCCGCCGCGCCGAAGGCGAGCAGCACGAGCACCGAGTTCACGAGGTCGGAGGAGAAGTGCAGCGCGTCGGCCGCCAGCGCCTCGCTGTGCGTCTCCTTCGACACCTTGGCAAGCCCCCACCAGCGCCACGCGTCGATGACGATTGAGATCAGGAGGACCGCGATGGCGAACCAGTGCCATTGCACCTGGCTCTCGCCCGTGGCGAGGCGGCGGACGCCCTCGTAGGCGACGGCGCCGGAGAGCAGGAACAGGAAGGCCGTCTCTCCGAGCGCCGCGAGGGACTCGACCTTGCCGTGGCCGTAGGGATGCTCCTCGTCGGCCGGCTTGTTGGCGGCACGGACGGCGAAATAGGTGAAGATCGTCGCGGCGACGTCGAGGAGGCTGTGCAGGGCGTCGGAAATCAGCGCCAGCGAGCCCGTCGCCAGCCCCGCCACGCCCTTGCCGAGGGTGATGACCGTGCTGGCCGCGATGGACCAGAGGGCCGCCTTCTCCTTGGCCTCGCCATGTACAGACGCCATCGTCCGTCCTCCGGGCCGCCTTGGCCGCGGCGAGGCCTAGCCCCCGGCCGGGCGCCGGTCAATGCGACGGAGGGCGGGGCAGCTCAGCCGAAACGGTTGAACGGGTCGTGGAAAACCTGGAAGCCGTCGCCGCGCACGAGCGCGCACAGCGTCAGCCCGTGCCGCTTCGCGATCTCCACCGCGAGGCTTGTGGGCGCCGAGATGCCGGTGATGGCCGGGATGCCGCGGGCCAGGCACTTCTGCGTGAGCTCGAACGAGAGGCGGCTCGTCATCACCACGAACCCCGACGCCGGGTCGATCCCGGCGACGGCGAGGTGGCCGATCAGCTTGTCGAGCGCGTTGTGCCGGCCGACGTCCTCGCGCAGCGCGAGGATGCGCCCGCCCTCGACGGCGAAGGCCGCGGCATGGGTGGCGCCGGTCTCCCGGTTCAGCGTCTGCAGGGCCGGCAGGGCGTCGAAGGCCGCGAACACGGTCGCAGCGTCGAGCGGCGGCGGCCGGGTGATGTCGCGGTAGCCGCGCACCGCCTGCGTCAGCTCGACGATGCCGCAGATGCCGCAGCCGGTCTGGCCGACGATGTTGCGGCGGCGCTCGAGCATCGCCTGCTGGCGGGGCACGGGGATGCGGGCCTGCGCGACGATGCCGATGTCGAGCACCCGCACGTCGATCGCCTCGATCTCGGCGGCGTCCTCGATGATCTCCTCGGTCAGCGAGAAGCCGACGACGAAGTCCTCGATGTCGCAGGGCGTCGCCATCATCACGGCATGGGCGATGCCGTTGTACGTGATGGAAACGGGCGTCTCTGTGGCGAGCGGCCGCGTTCCGCCCGCGGCGACGCCGTCGCGGCGAAGGATTCGCGTCGGCACGGCCCCCGCCGGCGGCGGTGGCGCGTCCAGGATGCGGATGTCGTCCTCGTCGTCGACGTCGCTCACATCAGACCCGCGTTCGGGAGGCTGTGCACCGGCACGCCATCTCCTGTAAGACCATAGAAGGGAGCCGGAGGCCCCTCAAGCCGGGGGCGCCCGGCCTCAGCCACCCGGCCGGTCACAGGGACGGAAGCCATGATGGAATACCTGCATACGATGGTGCGCGTGGGCGACCTCGACAAGGCGCTCGACTTCTGGTGCACCAAGTTCGGCCTCGTGGAGGTGCGGCGCACCCAGAACGAGGCGGGCCGCTTCACCCTCATCTTCCTCGCCGCGCCCGGCGACGTCGAGAAGAGCAAGGGCACCGGCGCCCCGCTCCTCGAACTCACCTACAACTGGGACGAGCACGAGTACGGCGGCGGCCGCAATTTCGGCCATCTCGCCTACCGGGTCGACAACATCTACGAGACCTGCGAGCGCCTGATGAAGGCGGGCGTCACCATCAACCGCCCGCCGCGCGACGGCCGCATGGCCTTCGTGCGCTCGCCCGACAACATCTCCATCGAGATCCTCCAGCGCGGCGACGCGCTGCCCCCGGCCGAGCCGTGGACGTCGATGCCGAACACCGGCACGTGGTGAGGCGGCGGAGCTGAGGAGCGGGACATGGGCGTGACGGTGTTCGGCGAGGTGGACGGCCAGACGGTCCACGAGGTGACCATCCGCTCCGCGTCCGGGGCGGAGGCGAAGGTGCTGAGCTTCGGCGCGCTGCTGCGCGACTTCACCGTGCCGGTCGGCGGCAAGCCGCAGCGAGTGGTGCTGGGACTGGAGACGCTCGACGACTACCTGCGCCACTCGCCGTCCTTCGGCATCACCGCCGGTCGCTACGCCAACCGCATCGCCCACGGCCGGTTCCACATCGACGGACGGGCGCACGACCTCGTCCGGAACCAGGCGGACAAGCACACCCTGCACGGCGGGTCGAAGGGCTTCGGCAAGAAGGTCTGGCAGGTCGCGGCGCACGACCACCGCTCCGTGGCGCTGACGCTGGTGTCGCCGGACGGCGACATGGGTTTCCCGGGCACGATGACCGTGACGACGGTCTACACGCTCGTCGAGCCCGCCACGCTTCGGGTGGAGATGAGCGCGACGGCGGACGCCCCGACGCTGTGCAACCTCGCCCACCACACCTACTGGAACCTCGACGGGTCGGCCGACATCCTCGACCACCAGCTGCAGATCGCGGCGGGCCACTACACGCCCGTGGACGACGACCTCATCACGACCGGCGACATCGCGGCCGTCGCCGGCACGGCCTTCGACTTTCGCACGCCGCGGCCGATCCGCTTCCCCGCGCCGGAGGGCGCCTTCGCCTACGACCACAACTGGGTCCTCGCCGGCGCCCGGCCCGCTCCCGGCCAGCTGCGGCATGCGCTCTCGCTGCGCTCGGCGAAGAACGGGCTGGCGCTCGAGGTCCACACGACCGAGCCCGGCATCCAGGTCTACACGGGCGGCAAGCTCAACGTGGCCGTGCCGGGGCTGGGCGGGACGCGCTACGGCACCTTCGGCGGCGTCGCCATCGAGCCGCAGATCTTCCCCGACAGCCCCAACAAGCCGCACTTCCCCGACCCGGTGCTGCGGCCGGGGCACGTATACCGGCAGGTGAGCGAGTTCCGGCTCGCCTGAGGCGGGGCGGCGCACCGGCCGCCCCCGCATGCCGGGCATCCGCCCGGCTTCGGCGTTCAAGAAGGATGCCGGGCTCCCGCCCGGCTTCCGCATCCGGCGCGCGGCGCGTCAGCCCTTCATGCCGCCGCTGGTGAGGCCGCCGACGACGCGGTCCTGGAACACCGCGATCAGGATCGAGACCGGCACGATCGCCACGATCAGCGCGGCCGAGATGATCGGCCAGGGGAACGAGAACTCGCCCTGGTAGAGCGTGATGCCCACCGGCAGCGTGCGCGACACGACGCGCGGCGACAGCGTCAGTGCCAGCAGGAACTCGTCCCAGGCGTTGACGAAGGCGAGGATCGCCGCCGTGAACACGCCCGGAGCGGTGAGCGGGATCACCACGTGCCACAGCGCGCCGACGCGCGTGCAGCCGTCGATCATCGCCGCGTTCTCCAGGTCGTTCGGGATGTCCTGGAAGAACGACACCAGCACCATCGTGCAGACCGGCATCGAGAGCACGGCGTAGGGCAGGACCAGCGACGTCCATGTGTTGAGCAGGCCGAAGTTCCGCATCGTCTGGAACAGCGGCACGACCAGCGAGATCAGCGGGAACATCGCGATGGCGAGCAGCACCGACAGGATCAGCCCCGGCGCCGGCAGCCGCAGCCGCACGAGCGCGTAGGCCGCGAGCGCCGACACCACGATGCACAGGGCGGTGGAGAGCACCGCCACCATGAAGCTGTTCCACAGGAACAGGTGGATCGGCTGGTCGGTGAACACGCGCTGGTAGTTCACCATCGTCAGCGCATCCGGGAGGATGGTGATCGGCAGCCGCATCAGCTCGGTCTCGGTCTTGAGCGAGGTGAGCAGGATCCAGATCACCGGGATGAACCCGTTGGCCGCCACGACGAGCGCGGCGAGCCACACCATCCGGCGGCGGTCGAAGACGCGTTTCATGCCGTTCGCCATGGGGCCCTCACGCCTTTCGGGGGTCGCGGCGCGTGTAGCGCAGGTAACCGGTGGTCGCGATGACGGACACGACGAACATCAGCACCGCCAGCGCCGACCCGTAGCCAAGGTCGAGGAAGTCGATGGTCGTCTTGTGGATGTACATGGCGAGCGTCTCGGTGGAGTGCCCGGGGCCGCCATTGGTCATCGCGTAGGGGATGTCGAAGGTCTGGATCGCCGTGATCGTGCGGAAGATGAGCGCGACCACGATGGCGGGGCGCAGCATCGGCAGGGTGATCTCGACGAACTGCTGCCACTTGCCGGCGCCGTCGATCTCGGCGGCCTCGTAGAGCGACTTCGGGATCGTCTGCAGCCCGGCGAGCAGCACGAGGGCGACGAAGCTCGACGTCTTCCAGATGATGGCGATGCAGGTGGCGAGGAAGGCCCAGAACGGCTGGGTCAGCCACGGGATCGGCGAGAGGCCGAGCCACATCAGACCGTTGTTCACGAGCCCCTGCTGGTACTCGAAGAACCAGCGGAAGATGAGCCCGGCGAAGACGAGCGGCAGCGCCCACGGCAGCAGCAGGCCGAGCCGCACCGGCCACTTCACGGTGAAGGGCTGGTTGGCGAGCAGCGCCAGCCCGAGCCCGACGATGACGGCGCCCGGCACGGTGACCAGGATGTAGATGACGGTGTTGAGCGTCGCTTCCCAGAAGCGGTCGTCGGCCAGCGCCCGCTGGAAGTTCTCCAGCCCGACGAAGGGCGTTCCCATCCAGGGCTCCGCCAGCCGGCTGAAGTGGACGCTCGTGTAGAGGAGCTCGGAGATCGGGTAGAGCACCACCACGCCCAGCAGCAGGAAGGCGGGCAGCAGCAGCAGCAGGCCCAGCCGCCGCTCCGACCGCTCCAGCGGGGAGAGCTTTGCCTTGCGCCGGGGGGCGGCGGTCGTGTCGATGGCCGTTGCGCTCATGGCGGTGGTCTCCCGGGGTGGCCCCTCATCCGCCCCGTTCGGGGCACCTTCTCCCCGCGAGCGGGGAGAAGGGAGGGAGCGGCGAGCACGTCCCGGCGTGAAGGCTCACGACGCGACGAGGGTCAGGCACTCCCTTCTCCCCGCGGGCGGGGAGAAGGTGGCGCGCACGTGCCGGGCTTGCCCGGCTCGTGCTCCGAAGGATGCGGGAGCGGGCAGAAGCCCGCGCCCGAAGCGGGCGGATCAGGAGCCACCCGCTTTCCCTTTGGCCGCTTACTTGAAGATCGCGCCCAGCCGGCCCTGCATGTCGGAAAGGGCGGCGTCGGCGGTCTTGGTGCCGGCGAGGAAGGCGTTCATGTTGGTGCGGATGATCTCCGACACCTCGTTGTAGCGCGGCGTCACCGGGCGCGAGCGGGCAGTCTGCACCACCGGCAGGGCGTCCTTGAACCACGGATTGGCCTTGAGCACGTCCGGATCCGTGTAGACGTCCGGGAACACCGGCAGGTGCGACGCGAGGATCGCCTGCTGCTTCGACACCTCGGGGCTCGACAGGTAGCGCACCAGCTTCACCGCCTCGGCCTTGTTCTTGGAGAAGGCCGTCACGGCGAGCTGCCAGCCGCCGACGCAGGTGGCCGACTTGCCGGGCTCGAAGCCGGGCATCGGGACGACGCCGGTCTTGCCCTTCACCTGCGAGTCCGCGTCGTTCTCGACCCGGTTCCAGACGTAGCCCCAGTTCATCGTCATGATGAGGTTGCCGGCCTGGTAGTTCTGGCGCATGCGGTCGGTGACGATCTCGGCGATGTTGGCCGGGAACACGCCGCTCGTCTTGTACTCGTTCCACAGGTCGAAGGTCTTCTTCGACATGGCGGGGTTGAGCGTCAGCTTGCCGGACGCGTCGGTCAGGTTGCCGCCCTGCTGCCAGTACGGGACCATGAACGTGCAGACCGTGCCCTCGATGGGGGCGCCGGCGGTCTGGAAGCCCGAGAGGTTCGGGTTGCCTTCGGCCGCCATGACCTTCTTGGCACCGGCCTGCAATTCGGCCCAGGTCTTCGGCGGCTGGACGCCGTGCTTCTCGAACAGGTCCTTGCGGTAGTACAGGAACTGCGCGTCGGCGAAGTAGGGCAGGGCGATGACCTTGCCGCCGACGATGTTCGCCTCGCGGTAGGCCGGCAGGTAGCGGGCCATCACCGCGTCCTTCTCGGCGCCGAGATAGCTGTCGAGCGGCTCGGCCCACTGGGCGGCGGCCCACTGCGCCGGGCGGATGACGTCGATCAGCACCACGTCCAGCGTCGAGTCGCGGGAGGCGAGGACGGTGTTGAGGTACTGCTGCTGCTGCTCGGAGGTGGCGCCGCCGACCTCGACCTCGACCTTCACGCCGGGATTGCGCTGCATGTAGACGTCGACGATCTGCTTCATCACGTCGGGGCGCTGCTGGCCGCCGGTGAAGATGCGCAGGGTGGTCTGCGCGAGCAGGTCGCCGGTGCCGGCGACGGTGATGGCGGCGCCCATCAGCGCCGTGAGCAGGTGTTTCTTCATGGTGGGTCCTCCCAGGGGTCTTTCAGGCAAGTGTCTTGCAGGCAAGTGTCGTTCAGGCGTCTCAGGGATCCGCGAAGGCCTCAGGCGGCGACGGTCAGCGTCCGGCCGCTCTCGGCTTCGAAGAGGTGGGCGTGGTCCAGCGAGAGGCCGAGCGGCACAGCCGACCCGGCCTTGAGCGAGACCTCGGCCGGGAACCGGCCGGTAAGCAGGGCATTGCCGACGCGCACCAGCGCCATGGTCTCGGAGCCGAGCGGCTCGACGAGTTCCACGGTGCCCTGCGCGGCGGGGGTCTCCTGGCCGTTCGCCAGCCGAACGTGCTCCGGCCGCAGGCCGAGCACGACGCTGCGGCCCGCCGCTGCGGCGAGGCGCTGGCGCGCCGGGGCGGGCACGGCGAGTGCCGCGCCGCTTCCGAGGTCGATGCTGCCGGTGTCGTTGGCCACCGAGACGGACGCGAAGCTCATCGGAGGGGCGCCGATGAAGCCCGCGACGAAGCGGTTCACCGGCCGGGAGTAGCAGGCGTTCGGCGTGTCGAACTGCTGCAGGTGCCCGCCCTTGAGGATGGCGATGCGGTCGGCCAGCGTCATCGCCTCGATCTGGTCGTGGGTGACGTAGACGATCGTGGTGCCGAAGCGCTGGTGCAGCTTCTTGATCTCGACGCGCATTTCCCCGCGCAACTGGGCGTCGAGGTTGGAGAGCGGCTCGTCGAAGAGGAACACTTTCGGACGCCGCACGATGGCCCGGCCCATGGCGACGCGCTGCCGCTGGCCGCCGGAGAGCTGGCCCGGCTTGCGCTCCATGAGGTGGGTGATCTGCAGGATCTCGCCCGCCTCCTTGACGAGCTTCTCCATCTCCGGCTTCGGCGTGCCGCGCATGCGCAGGCCGAAGGCGATGTTCTCGGCGACCGTCTTGTGCGGGTAGAGCGCGTAGTCCTGGAAGACCATCGCGATGTCGCGCTCGCGCGGGGGCAGGTCGTTGACGACGCGCTCCCCGATGCGGATCTCGCCGTCGGTCACGCCCTCGAGCCCCGCGATCATGCGGAGCAGCGTGGACTTTCCACAACCGGAAGGACCCACGAGCACGGCGAATTCGCCGTCCCGGATGGTCAGGTCGATTCCGTGGATCACGTCGACGCGGCCGAACGACTTGCGTACGGACCGGATCTCGACTGCCGCCACCGTTTCCTCCCTCGTCCGCCCAGCCTGTCCCGGCCGATGCGCGACCTGCGCATTCTGCCGTACGGCTTCGTTGGCCGCTATCATCGCCAAGTCTTGTAAAAGATACAAGACCTGTTACGGTCCCAATCACGGCTCGTGACGAGAGCCGCTTGTCCCAGGGATGCAACGGACCGGGCGGAGCATGGCCGGCGTGCTGTGCGTGGGCATTGCCACGCAGGATTTCGTCTTCGGATTGAACGAGATGCCGTCCCGGGCCGAGAAGTACCGGGCGAACGACCTTGCCGTGGTCGGCGGCGGCATCGCCGCCAATGCGGCGGTCGCGATCGCCCGGCTCGGCGGCCGGGTCATGCTCGCGACGCGCCTCGGCGACGACCCGGTGGGCCGCGACATCGTGTCAGGCCTCGAGGCCGAAGGGGTCGACTGCACGCTCGCGCGCCGCCACGCCGGTCTCCGCTCCTCGCTCTCCGCCGTGCTGGTCGATTCGGCCGGCGAGCGGATCGTCATCAACCACGCCGACGTCATGCCGGACGACCCGACCTGGCTGCCGGACCGGCTGCCGGCCGGGATCGCAGCGGTCATGGCCGACACGCGCTGGGAGGAGGGTGGCCTGCACCTCTTCCAAGCCGCGCGGGCCTCCGGCGGCATCGGCGTCCTCGACGTCGACCGGGCGCCGCGCCTGCCGGGCCTGACGGCGGCGGCAACCCATGTCGCATGGGCGGCGCAGGCGCTGCGCGAGGCGACCGGCCTCGATGACCCTCGCGAGGGGCTTGCCCGGGTCGCGCAGGACTCCGGCAACTGGATGGCGGTGACGGACGGCGCGCGCGGCGTTTGGTTCACCGAAAACGGGCAGATCGCGCATGAGCCGGCCTTCCGGATCACCCCCGTCGACACGCTCGGCGCGGGGGACGTCTTCCACGGCGCACTGGCGCTCGGCCTCGCCGAGGGCATGGGCGACCGCGGCGCCGTCGTCTTCGCGTCCGCCACGGCGGCGCTCAAGTGCACCCGCTTCGGCGGTCGGGCGGGAACGCCGACGCGCGCCGAGGTCGAGAATTTCATGAGAACGGCAGAAAGGGAGAACGCCTGATGGAACTGTCGCCCGGGAAGCTCTGGGGGATGCGCCGCATGGCGGATGCCCATGGCCGGTTCAAGATGACCGCCGTGGACCAGCGTCCCCCGATCAAGAACCCCATTCGGGAAAAGCGCGGAACGGCGGAGGCGCCCTACGAGGACGTCGCCGGCTTCAAGCGCATGCTGATCGACGAACTGCAGGCCGAATCCTCCGCCATGCTGCTCGACCCGCATTTCGCGCTGCCGGGCGGCATGACGCTGCTGTCCCCGACGAAGGGGCTGATCGTGACGCTGGAGGATTCGATCTTCCGCGACACGGAGGGCGGTCGCCTCTCCGCCGAGATCGACGACTGGTCTGTCGAGAAGATCAAGCGCTGCGGCGGCGACGCCGTGAAGGTGCTGGCCTGGTACCGGCCGGATGCGTCCCCGGCGGTGAACCAGGGGCAGAAGGACTTCGTCGCCCGCATCGGCGATGCCTGCGCCCGCTACGACATCCCGTACGTGTTCGAGTTGCTCGTCTATCCGCTCCCAGGTGAGGCGAACCAGACGACGCAATACATTGAGATGGCGGACAAAAAGGCCGATCTCGTGCTCGAGAGCGTGCGTGCCTTCGCGGATGCGAAGTACGGCATCGACATGTTCAAGCTGGAAAGCCCCGTGCCGGCGCGCGACGTGCCCGGACCCGGCGGCGCCGGCGCGGCGGAGGTGCAGGCGCTCTTCGACGAGATGGGCCGGCTCGCCGGCCGTCCGTGGGTGATGCTGTCGGCCGGCGCCGGCATGCAGGAGTTCAAGGCGATCCTCGGCCATGCCTACAAGGCCGGCGCCTCCGGCTACCTGGCCGGGCGGGCGATCTGGGCCAAGCCGTTCCAGCACTTCCCCGACTGGGACGAGATCCAGGCCGGCCTGCGCCGCGACAGCGTGCCGTACATGAAGGAACTCAATGCGCTCACCGACGCGAAGGCGCTGCCGTGGTTCGCCCACGCGCGTTTCGGCGGGGCTGTGACGGTGCCGCACCCTGACGCCTCTTTCCGTCGGCATTACAGGGGCTTCGGAGGATAAGATGAATCTCCGCATTGGCGTGCTCCCGCTTGCGCGCCCCACCTTCGACGTGCCGTTCGCGCAGGAGATGGCGGCCAAGGCCTACGCCACCCTCGACGCCTCCGGCAATGCGGTCGTCGGCGCCAGGGACCTCCTGTTCGACGCGGCTGCGACCGAGGCGGCGCTGGCGGCGCTCTCGGGCGAGAAGCTCGATCTCCTGCTGGTGCTGCAGGTCACCTTCACCGACGCCACCATGACGGTCCGGATCGCCGAGGCGGCCAAGGCTCCGCTCGGCATCTGGGCGTTCCCCGAGCCGCGGGCGGGGGGGCGGCTGCGCCTCAATGCCTTCTGCGGCCTCAATCTCGCGATGCACGCGCTCGGCCGCGCCGGCCGGCCGGCCGCGTGGCTCTACGCCGCCCCCGATGCGCCGGACGCGGCGGCGGCCGTCGCCGCCATGGCCCGCCCGGCTGCCGCGGCCGGCACCAGCGCCCGCCCCGCCGCGGCCTCGGACGCAGCTGCCGAGGCCAAGGCCGACGCGGCCCTGGCCGCGCTGCGCGGCGGCCGCATCGGCCTCGTCGGCGAGCATCCGGCGGGCTTCGACACCTGCCGCTACGACTCGGCCGCGTTGAATCAACTTGTCGGGATGTCGGTGGAAGCGATTCCGTTGACTCGTGTTTTCGACACGGCGAAGGCCGCCGACGGCAGTGCGGTGGCCAAGGCGCGCGAGACGGTGTCGGCGCGCGTCTCCGGGCTCGACGGCGTCGACCAGGAGCAACTCGACCGGTCCCTGCGCGTCTACAAGGCGCTGGAGGGGCTGACGGCCTCGGCCGGCCTGAAGGGCATGGCCGTGCGCTGCTGGCCGGAGATGTTCACCGAATACGGCTGCGCCGCCTGCGGGCCGATGGGCCTGATGACGGGGCAGGGCGTGCCGTGCGCCTGCGAAGCCGACATGTACGGCACGGTGACCTCGCTGCTGCTGCAGGAGATCGCCGGCGAGCCCGCATGGCTCGTCGACGTGGTGGACATGGACGCCGCGTCCGACACGGGCGTCGTCTGGCATTGCGGCTCTGCGCCGCTCGGCATGGCCGACCCGGCAACGCCGCCGCGGGCGCAGATTCACTCCAACCGGCGCATGCCGCTGCTGGCGGAGTTCACGCTGAAGCCGGGCCGGATCACCGTCGCGCGCATCAGCCAGGCGCAAAACGAACCCAAGATGATCCTCGCCGGCGCCGAGGTCGTTTCGGCTCCGATGAGCTTCACGGGCACCTCCGGCGTGATCCGCTTCGATCGCAACGCGGGCGAGGTGGCGCGCGCCATGATGGACGAGCGTCTCGAGCACCACGTCGCCATCGCCTACGGCGAACACCGCCCGGCGCTCCGCGCCGCAGCGGCGAAGCTGGGGTTGCCGGTGGTGGAACTGGCCTAGGACGGCGCCGCCCCCGCATCCGGCGAGGCCCCTCATCCGGCGCTTCGCGCCACCTTCTCCCCGCCTGCGGGGAGAAGGTGCCCCGAAGGGGCGGATGAGGGGCTGGCTCCGCACGACACGAGAAACGGATCGATCATGAACATCCTCCCGCTTCCCGAAGAGCCCTTCTGGTCGAAGCTTGCTCCCTTGCGGGCGACCGGGGCCGCGCGGCGGCTCTCGCCCTCGGCGGCCGAATTGCCGACGAGCGAGGGCCCGCTGCGCATCGATGCGCTGTCCGATGGCGTGAGGCTGAGGTTGGGGCGTCAGGACCTGCCCGCCTACCCGATCCTCGCGGGCGAACCCGAGGCCCGGCCCGCCGACATCTCGGTCGACGACGGTCGGACGGTCGTCACATGGGGTGACTTCCGCCTGACGCTGTCCCCCGAGCCGCTTGCCTTCGTGCTGGAGAAGGGCGGCCGGGTCGTCCAGCGCAGCGGAACGGACGGCCATTTCGTGCGCGAGCACCGGCTGCCGCCCTTCGCCCGCCGGCCAGAGGGCGGCTGGTTCGCCGCGCTCGACCTCGCCGCCGCGGAGCCCGTCTACGGCCTCGGCGAGAAGTGGGGCCGGCTCGACAAGCGGGGCCAGCTGGTGCGCTCGCTGGTGTTCGACGCGCTCGGCGTCAACGGCGAGCGTGCCTACAAGAACGCCCCGTTCGCCTGGTCGCCCGGCGCGCCCGGGCGCTCCGGCTGGGGCTGCTTTGTCCACACGCCGGCCACCGTCACCCACGCGGTGGGCTTCGCGCTGTGGTCGCAGCGGACCTACGGGATCGTCGTGGAGGACGAGGCGCTCGACCTGTTCGTCCTCGCGGGCGACGATGGCGCAGCGATCCTGAAGAGCTATACGGACCTCACCGGTCGCGCCCCCGTGCCGCCCTACTGGTCGCTGGGGGCGATCCTGTCGAAGGCGTACTACCGCACGGCCGACGAGATTCTCGCCGCCGCCAAGGAGGTGCGCCGGCGCGGGATGCCGTGCGACACCATCACCTTCGACGGGCGGGCGTGGCAGGACACCGACACCCGCTTCCACTTCTTCTTCGACCCCAAGCGCTATCCGGACGCGCGGCCCGTGCTGAACGAGCTGAAGGCGCTCGGCTTCCGCATCTGCGTGTGGGAGTACCCGCTCGTCTCGGTCGACGGGCCCTATTTCGCCGAGTTCGAGGCGAAGGGCTGGCTGCTCAAGGACCGGCGGACCGGCAAGGCCTTCCGGTACGTCTTTGATCCGGAGCCGTTCGGGCAGGTGCTGACCCAGCTACCCGTGTCGGGCATCATCGACTTCACCCACCCGGACGCCTACCGCTGGTGGTGCGACGCGCATCGCGAGTTGTTCGAGATGGGCGTCGACATGGTCAAGTCCGACTTCGGCGAGCAGGTCGAGCCGGAGTGCCTCGCCCACAATGGCGACCACGGCGAGCGGCTGCACAACGTCTACCCGCTCCTCTACAACAAGTGCGTGCACGAGGCGGCCGAGGCCTATTGCCCCTCCGGCGCCTTCCTGTTCGGCCGGGCCGGCTGGGCCGGCAGCCAGCGCTATCCGGTGCAATGGGGCGGCGACCCTCAGGCGGACTGGGAGGGTCTCGCGGCCTCGATCCGCGGCGGGCTCTCCTGGGGCCTGAGCGGCGGGCCGTTCCATGCCAGCGACATCGGCGGCTTCTACAAGGACCGGCGCGACCCTGAACTCTACGTCCGCTGGACGCAGGCGGCGCTGTTCATCTCCCACTTCCGCTTCCACGGCATCGGCGAGCGCGAGCCCTGGGCCTACGGGCCGCAGGCCGAGGCGGCGATCCGTGCGGCGCTGGACCTGCGCTACCGCCTGCTGCCCTACCTGTGGTCGGCGGTGGAGGAGGCGAGCCGAAGCGGATTGCCGGTGCAGCGCGCCATGGTGCTGGCGTATCCGGACGACCCGGCCTCCTGGGCCTTCGAGGAACAGTGGATGTGCGGCCCGGACCTGCTGGTTGCCGCCTGCCCGCGTCCCGGCGGGGCCGTGGAGGTCTACCTGCCCGCCGGACGGTGGACCCGGTTCCCGGGCGGCGGCGAGGCGATCGAGGGCGGACGTGTGCTGAGGCTCACGCTCGCGCTCGACGAGATCGCCGTGTTCGCCCGCCAGGGCGCGGCGATCCCGCTGGGTCCGTCGACCGCCGGTTCCACGGCAGACACGGGCGGCGCACCGCGGGTGGAGACGGTCTGGAGGGGCTGAGGATCCGCCTGACGCCCCCGCTCACCGCGCGTCATTCCCGTCGGCGCGAAGCGCCGGAAAGGGGATCCAGTCTTTCGGCCGGGCCGTTTCTGGATCCCCTTCCCGGTCCGCTGCGCGGACCGCCGGGATGCCGCACGGAAAGAGCGCGAGTGCGACCGGGATGACGCCGCCGTTTGGCGGCGATGACCGGGAAGGGTCTCCCATGGGACGGACGGGCCGGCTCGATCCTCGAGGTTTCCGCCCTTACTCGGCCTTCACGCCGGCTTTTGTGATGGCGTCGCCCCAGCGGGCGACCTCGGCCTTGAGATGAGCGCCTAGGGCCTCGGGCGAGCGGCGGTCGGCCGGGAAGAGGACGGTGCCGAGCTCGGTGAAGCGGGCCTGGATCGTCGCGTCGGCGAGCGCCGCCTGAAGCGCCGCGTGCAGCTTGTCGACGACGGGCTTCGGCGTGCCAGCCGGCGCGTAGAGGCCGTGCCATACGGCGACGTCGAAGCCGGCGATGCCGAGCTCCTGCACGGTCGGCAGGTTGGGCAGCTGGTCGATCCGCTTCGGTGCCGTGACGGCAAAGGCCTTCACCTTGCCGCCGGTGATCTGCGGGATGGCGTTGGTGGTCTGGTCGCACAGCATGTCCACCTGGCCGCCGACGAGGTCGTTCATGGCCGGCCCCGTGCCGCGATAGGCGATGTAGGTGAAGCTCGTGTTGAGCGCCTGCGTCAGCATGAGGCCGCACAGGTGCGAGCCCGAGCCGATGCCGGCATGGGCGACGTTGATCTTCGGGCCTTCGGCCTTGAGCTTGGCGAGCAGCGCCTTCCCGTCGGCCGCGTCGAAGCCGAGCTTCGAGGTCAGGACGAAGGGACCGGTGTTGACGAGACCGATGGGCTGGAATGCCGTCACCGTGTCGTACGACAGCTTCTGGTAGAGCGATGCGCCGGCTGCCAGCGCGACGTGGTGGATGAGCAGCGTGTAGCCGTCCGGCGCCGCCTTGGCGACGCGCGCGGCGCCCGTGGTACCGCCGGCCCCGGCCACGTTCTCGATGACGATCTGCTGGCCGAGCGTCGCCGACATGTGCTGGCCGAGCAGGCGCGCGATGACGTCCGACGGCCCGCCCGCGGCATAGGGCACCACCACCGTGATTGCCTTGTCCGGATAGGTCTGGGCCACTGACGGCCCGGCGGCCACCCATCCGGCCGCCATGCCGGCCACGGCGGCCAGCGCCCAGCGTGCAACACGCTTCATCGAGGATCCTCCCGTTGTCGTTCGTTCGCGCGCTGCCCGTCCGGGCTGCGCCTCACTTGAGATCGGAGATGTAGTGGAAGTCCCCGGTGAGGCAACGGCTCACGCGCCACTCGACCACCGACCCGTCGAGCGCGATGGCCTCGCGGTCGATCAGCAGGGCGGGATGGCCGGGCGCCACGCCGAGCAGGGCCGCGTCGGACCCGTCGAGGGCGACGGCCTTCAGCTTCTCCCGGGCACTGGCGACGGTGATTCCGTAGCGCGACGCATAGGAGGCGTAGAGGTTGTTGGGGATCTCGCTGCCCGCGAAGCCAGGGAACAGCGCGGCGGGGAGCGTTACCGTCTCGGCGATGCTCGGGCGCCCGCCGAGCGAGCGGACGCGAGCGATTCGCAGCACGGACGCACCCTCCGCGAGGCCGAGCCGCTCGCGCTCCACCGGCGCGGCCTCGCCCTCGGCGACGTTGATGATTCGGCTTTCCGGGAAGCTCGCCTCGCCCGCATCCGGCACGAGCTTGAAGAACTGGAAGAGGATTCGCGCCTCGTCGTGCTCAGCCACGAAGGTGCCGCGACCCTGGCGGCGGACCACCAGGTTCTCCGACGCCATGGCGTCGAGCGCCTTGCGGACGGTGCCCTGGCTGACCCCGACCTCCGCGGCGAGCTCCATCTCGCTCGGCAGCGCCTGGCCCGCCGTCCAGCGGCCGTCGACGAGCCGCTGCACGAACGCATCCTTGACCTGCTGGTAGAGCGGTCGAAACCCGAGTTTCGGCGGGGGCGGAAGAGCCGTCATGCGTTGACACGATACTCCATCTTATATCTTATACAAGACTGACGGGCATGACCCGTCCCCGTTTCTCCTGCCGCCTCCGTCCTGCGGACAGCAGCGGCCGACGCAAGCAGACGAGGTCACGCCGTGGTCGCCCGCATGCCGGTCGGCCGCTCCTGCCAGAAGGACATCGCGATGAGCATTCCCCATTGCCTCGTCCACAGCCCCAAGGACAGTGTCGGGGTCGTGGTGGTCGAGGGCCTGAAGTCGGGCACCGACATGCTGTGCCTGATCACCGAGACCGACACGACCTTCAACCTGAAGGCCAAGGGCGACATCCCGATCGGCCACAAGGTGGCGCTGCGCGACATCAAGAAGGGCGACACGATCTGGAAGTACGGCGAGGACATCGGCCGCGCCGTCGCCAACATCAAGAAGGGCGAGCACCTGCACGTCCACAACGTCAAGACGAAGCGCTGGTGAGGAGGCGGGAGATGGCCAAGAAGGACAAGAAGGCCGCGGTCGCCAAGCCGGCCAAGGGCAAGGCTGCACAGGCCGCCAAGGTCGCCGCGAAGCCGGCGGCTGCCGCCAAGGCGCCGGCGAAGCCTGCGCGGAAGGCCGGCAAAGCCGCCGCGTCGAACGTCGTGACCGCTCGCGCCACCACGAACGGCTCGCTGAAGGTGATGGGCTGGCGCCGCGAGAACGGCCGCGTTGGCGTGCGCAACCACGTCGTCATCCTGCCCCTCGACGACCTGTCGAACGCCGCCTGCGAGGCGGTCGCCAACAACATCAAGGGCACCATGGCCCTGCCGCACGCCTACGGGCGCCTGCAGTTCGGCGAGGACCTCGAGCTCCACTTCCGCACGCTGATCGGCACGGGCTCCAACCCGAACGTCGCCGCCGTGGTCGTGATCGGCATCGAGGACGGCTGGACCAGCCGCGTCGTCGAAGGCATCGCCAAGACCGGCAAGCCCGTCGTCGGCTTCGGCATCGAGGGCCACGGCGACATCGCCACCATCGCCAAGGCCTCCTACGAGGCCAAGAAGATGGTGCAGTGGGCGTCGGAGCTGCAGCGCGAGGAGGTCGACATCTCCGAGCTGTGGATCTCGACCAAGTGCGGCGAGTCGGACACCACGACCGGCCTGTCGTCCTGCCCGACCGTCGGCAACATGTACGACAAGCTGCTGCCGCGCGGCATCTACGGTGTCTTCGGCGAGACGTCCGAGATCACCGGCGCCGAGCATCTCTGCAAGGCCCGCGCCGCGACCCCCGCGGTCGGCGAGCGCTGGTACAAGATGTGGAAGGCCTACCAGGACGACGTCATCGAGGCCCACAAGACCGACGACCTCTCCGATAGCCAGCCGACGAAGGGCAACATCGCCGGCGGCCTGACGACCATCGAGGAGAAGGCGCTCGGCAACCTCGAAAAGATCGGACGGGACTCGAAGTTCATCGACATCCTCGAGCCGGCGGAAGCGCCGAAGGCGGGTCCCGGCCTCTACTTCATGGACACGTCGTCGGCCGCGGCCGAGTGCGTGACCCTGATGGCGGCGGGAGGCTACGTCATCCACACCTTCCCCACGGGGCAGGGCAACGTTATCGGCAACCCGATCGTCCCGGTGATCAAGATCACGGGCAACCCGAAGACGATGCGCACGATGGCCGAGCACATCGACGTCGACGTGTCCGGCATCCTGCGCCGCGACATGACGATCTCGCAGGCCGGTGACGCGTTGATCGACATGATCGTGCGCACGGCGAACGGCCGCCTCACGGCCGCGGAGTCCCTCGGGCACCGCGAGTTCGTGATGACGAAGCTGTATCGCAGCGCCTGATCGGCACCGGCCCGGCATCGCCGGGCCTGACAGGAAACGCGGCGCGGGTTGCCCTCCGGGGCTCCCGCGCCGACCCCACGTCCCCCGCGAATCCAGCCGAGGCCGCCGGTCGATGCCGGACCCCGCTTCCCCCGCCGCCGCACCGGAGGCCGTCGCGGCCGACCGCCGCGGCCAGATGACCACGCTGGCCCGGCGCATCGCGCCGGGCTTCGCGCTGTCGCTCGCCGTCGCCGTCGTGTCCGTGCTGGCCGAGCCCCTCACGGGGCGGCTCGTCGGCCTCGTCACGGGCCGGCCGGTGGCCGTTCCGGCCGTCGTCATCGCCCTCTTCATCGGCATGGCCCTGCACACCGTCGCGGCGACGCCGCGGTTCGAGGTGGGCATGGTGTTCTGCGTCAAGAAGCTGCTGCGCGTCGCCATCGCGCTGCTCGGCCTGCGCATCGCGCTCGGCGACATCCTGGCGCTGGGCTTCGGCACGGTGATCCTGGTGATCGTCGCCATGGCGGTCACCGTCGTCAGCGGTGTCGTCGTGGCGCGCCTGCTCGGCCGCGACGACGCCTACGGCGCATTGGCCGGCGGGGCCACGGCGGTGTGCGGCGCGTCTGCGGCTCTGGCCACGGCCACGGTGCTGCCGCCCTCGAAGTCGCGCGACGCCGACACCGTCTTCGTCGTCGTCGCCGTCAACGCGCTGTCGACTCTGGCGATGGTCGCCTATCCCTCGTTCGGGCCGCTATTCGGCTTCGACGACCGCACGCTCGGCATCCTGTTCGGCGCCAGCATCCACGACGTCGCGCAGGTGGTAGGCGCCGGCTACTCGGTGTCCGACACGGCCGGCAACTCGGCGGTCATCGTCAAGCTGTTCCGCGTGTTCCTGCTGCTGCCGGTGGTGCTCGGCATCGGCTGGTGGTTCGCCAGCCGCGGCGGCGGGGCCGACAAGGCGAAGGTGCCGGTGCCGCTCTTCGCCATCGTGTTCCTGGTGCTCGTGCTGGTGAACAGCACCGGCCTCGTGCCCGGGCCCGTCCGCATGGTGGTGTCGGAGCTGTCCCGCTGGGGCCTGCTGATCGCCATCGCGGCACTGGGCCTCGGCACGTCCGTGGCGGCCATCGCCCGCGTGGGATGGCGGCACGTCGCCACCGTCTGCGCCACGACCGTCGTCATCCTCGCCGTCTCCATCGGCGGGCTGTTGCTCCTGCGCTGATCGGCGTCCAGTCTTCGTCGCCAACCGTCACCACGCCAGACCGAGAGGTTCGCCATGGCCGACATCGTCATCACCGAGTTCATGGACGACGCCTCCGTCGAGACGCTCAAGGCCCGCTACGAGACGCTCTACGACCCCAACCTCGTCGACAAGCGCGACGCCCTGATGGCCGCCGTGCGCGACTGCCGGGCCCTCGTGGTGCGCAACCGGACGCAGGTGCGCGGCGAACTCCTCGACGCCTGCGCCGCGCTCGAGGTGGTCGGACGGCTCGGCGTGGGGCTCGACAACATCGACGTCGAGGCCTGCCGCGCCCGCAACATCCCGGTGTTCCCGGCCACGGGCGCCAACGATGTCTCGGTGGCGGAGTATGTGATCGCCAGCGCCATGCTGCTGCTGCGCGGCGCCTTCCGCTCCACGGCGTCCGTCGCAGACGGGCGCTGGCCGCGCGCCGCCCTCATCAACGGCCGCGAGATCTCCGGCAAGACGATGGGCCTCGTCGGCTTCGGCTCCATCGCCCGCGAGACGGCGAAGCGCGCCGTGGCGCTGGGCATGACCGTCGTCGCCCACGATCCCTTCGTGGATGACAACGATCCGGCCTGGGCCGCCCTCGGGGTGAGCCCGGTCTCGCTCGACACGGTGATGACCACGGGCGACGTCGTCAGCCTGCACGTGCCGCTGACGGAGGAGACGCGCGGCATGATCGACGCCATGGCGCTCGACCTGATGAAGAACGACGCGATCCTCGTGAACGCCGCCCGCGGCGGCATCGTCGACGAGGAGGCGCTCGCGGTCGCCCTCCGCAACCGCACCATCGGCGGCGCGGTGCTCGACGTGTTCGAGGACGAGCCGCTGAAGGCGGAGGCAGGCTACATCTTCGTCGACTGCCCCAACCTCATCCTCACGCCGCACATCGCGGGCGTGACGGCCGAATCCAACGTGCGCGTGTCGGCCGTGACCGCGCAGAACGTGCTCCGCGTGCTCGACGGGGCGTGAGACAGGGACGCAGCCGATGACCAAGGTTTCGCTCGACCGCGCGCAGGCGTGGCTGGCCCGCATCTTCGAGCAGGGCGGCGCCGCCCCGGCCAACGCCGCCTCTGTTGCCCGCGCCCTCGTCGGTGCCGAGGCGGACGGCCTGAAGGGTCACGGCCTCTCCCGCGTGCCGACCTATCTCGGCATGCTGAAGGCCGGAAAGATAGTCGGCGCGGCGACGCCGGTCGCCACGAGGCCGCGGCCCGGCGTCCTCGCCATCGACGCCGCCGACGGCTTCGCCTATCCCGCCATCGACCTTGCGCTGGCCGAGCTCCCTGCGATCGCGCGCGCCCAGGGCATCGCCGCCGCACCGATCACCAACTCGAACCACTGCGGCGCCGCCGGCCTGCACGTCGAGCGGCTCGCCGAGGCGGGCCTCGTCGCGCTGCTCTTCGCCAACACGCCCGAGGCGATCGCGCCGTGGGGCGGGCGCAAGGCGGTGTTCGGCACGAATCCGATCGCCTTTGCCGCGCCGATCCCCGGCCGGGCCCCGGCGGTCGTCGACCTCGCCCTCTCCAAGGTGGCGCGCGGCAACATCGTCGCGGCGAAGCAGAAGGGCGAGGCGATTCCCGAGGGCTGGGCGCTCGATGCCGAAGGCCGGCCCACGACGGACGCCGGCGCGGCGCTCGCCGGCACGATGGTCGCCATGGGCGACGCCAAGGGCGCAGCCCTGGCCTTCATGGTCGAGGTGCTGGCGGCCGCGCTCGTGGGCTCGCACTTCGCCTTCGAGGCCTCGTCCTTCCTCGACGACAAGGGCGGCCCGCCGCGCACCGGCCAACTGATCCTCGCCATCGACCCGACGGCCTTCGGCGCCGGCGGCCCCGGGTTCGGCGCCCGCATGACCGCGCTGGCGGCGGCGATCGAGGGGCAGGACGGCGCCCGGCTTTCGGGGGCCCGGCGTCTCGCGCTGCGCGAGGCGGCGCGCCGCGACGGCATCGCGCTCCCGGCCGACCTCGTGGAGAAGCACGGCGCGCCCTGACCCCAGGGCTCGCTTGCCGCCGGCGCGCGGCCCTGCCACGCTCGCGGCATGCAGCCGTCGCGCGCGCTCTTCTCGCCTGCCTTCCTCTATTTCGCTGCCGTGGCGGAGCACGGCTCGATCCGCGGCGCGGCGCGGCGAATGAACGTCGCGTCCTCCGCCATGAACCGGCAGATCCTCCTGCTCGAGGACGCGCTCGGCGTGGCGCTGTTCGAGCGGCGGGGCAGGGGGCTGCGTCTCACCAGCGCCGGCGAGATGCTGCTGCGCCACGTGCGCACCACGCAGCGCGACTTCGAGGGCACGCTCGCCGACATCGACCTGCTGCGCGGCCTGCGCCGCGGGCGGGTGACGGTGGCCACAGTCGAGAGCGCCTCGGTCGGCCTGCTGCCCGACCTCGTCGCCAGCTTCTCCGAGCGGCTCCCGGGCGTGGAGGTGGCGGTGACGGTCGCAGGCTCCGCCGCCGTCGCGACGATGGTCGAGGCGGGGGAGGCCGACATGGGTTTCACCTTCAACCCGCCCTCCTCGCGCGGGCTCTCCGTGGCCCTGCGCCGCGACCTGCCGGTGGGCGCTGTCGTGGCGCCGGACCATCCGCTTGCCGCCGAGCGCAAGGTGACGCTCTCGGCCTGCCTCGACCACGCGGTCGCGCTGCCGGCCAAGGGCCTCTCACTGCGCGACATCCTCGACCAGGGGCTCGCCGCGACGGGCAAGCGGCCGCGGGTGCTCGTGGAGGCGAACTCGCTGAAGCTGATGACGACGCTGGCCCGCCAAGGCCGAGCCGTTGCCTTTCAGCCCGCCATCGGCATCGAGGACGACCTGCGCGACGGGCGGCTCGTGTTCCTGCCCATCGCCGAGCCGCACCTGCCGATGGACCGCTTCATGATGGTGACAGCGGAAAGCCGCAACCTGAAGCTCGCCCCCGCGGCGTTCTTCGAGCACGCGCGGGAGCGGCTGAAGGAGCTCCTGCCGGGCTGACGGCCGGCAGGGTGCCCGCTATTCGTCCCAGCTGACCTCGGTGAGGTCGTTGACCGGGATCGGGACGTTCTCCCACAGGCCCTTCACCTTGGCGTTCCAGACGCCGTTCTTCGGCAGCACGAAGAGCCAGACGTTGACAGCGTCGTCGGCGAGCTGGCGCTGGGCCTTGCCGTAGAGCTCGAGGCGCTTGGCCTGGTCGGTCGTCGCCGCAAGCTCGGCGTAGATCGCCCGGTAGGCCGGCGACTTGTAGTCGAAATAGTAGTCGTCGCGGGCATAGATATCGAGGTCGAGCGGCTCGACATGCGAGATGATCGTCATGTCGTAGTTGCGCTGCTTGAAGACGTCCGAGAGCCACTGCGCCCACTCCATGGGCACGATCTCGACGTCGAGGCCGACCTTCTTCAGCTGCGATGCGATGATCTCGCCGCTCTTGCGGGCGTAGTCTGGCGGGGGCAGCACGAGGCGCAGCTTGGTGCCGGGCGCGACGCCCGCCTCCTTCAGCATCGCCTGTGCCTTGGCGGGGTCGTACGGGTACTGGCCCGTCAGGTCGACATAGCCGGCCGAGGTGGGCGGGAAGTGCGAGCCGATCGGCTTGGCGCCGCCGTACATCGCCCCGTCGATGATCGCCTTGCGGTCGATGGCGTGGTTGATCGCCCGGCGCACGCGGATGTCGTCGAACGGCTTCTTGCCGTTGTTCATGGCGAGGATCGTCTCGCCCTCGGTGTTGCCCACCACCACCTTGAACCGCGGGTCGGCGCGGAACTGGTCGAGCTGCTCGGGCGCCGGGTAGAGCGGGTAGGCATCGAGATCGCCCGACATCATCGCCGCGAAGGCCGCTGCCGCGTCGCCGATGATCTTGAAGGTCACCTTGTCGAGCTTCGGCGCCGGGCCCCAGTAGGAGGGGTTGCGCACGAGGTCGAGGCTGGCGCCCTTGGCCCAGCGGTCGAAGCGGAACGGGCCGGTACCGACGGGCTTCGTCTTGGCGTCGGCCACGGCACCCGGCGCGATGATGACGGCCGCCGGCCAGCCCATGTTGAAGAGGAACAGGCCGGTCGGCCGCTTCAGCGTCACCTTCAGCGTCGACGGATCGACGACCTCGACGCTCTCGATGGGCTCGAACAGGCCCTTCTGCGGGTTGGTGCTGTCGGGCGCGCGGGCGCGGTCCAGCGAGGCCTTGGCGACCTCCGCCGAGAACGGCGAGCCGTCGTGGAAGGTCACGCCCTTGCGCAGCCTGAACGTGTAGACCTTGCCGTCCGGCGAGATCTCCCAGCTCTCCGCCAGCGCCGGCTTCACCTGGCCGGCGCGGTCGATGCGGGTCAGGCCCTCGTAGACGTTGGCGTAGACGACCTCGCCGATGGCGGCGGCCGCGCCGCCCGTCGGGTCGAGGTGCGGCGGCTCGAGCCGCAGGCCGACGGAGAGATCCTTGCGCGGCGCCGCCTGCACCGGCCCGCCGAGCGCCGCCAGCGCCACGGACGACACCAGGAACACGCGCCGGGATACCGTGAACGCCGTCGCCATCAACCCCTCCCTTGAAAGCTCTCGCCGGGCTTTGCCCGGACGCCTGCGGATCATGCTAGCGGCAACCGCGGGGCGCCGGAAGATGGCGAGAGCCCCTCATCCGGCTCGCGGGCGCAGGCTGTTGCCCGCTCCCGCATCCTTCGGGCGCGGCCCCTCATCCGGCCCTGCGGGCCACCTTCTCCCCGCCGGGCGGGGAGAAGGGAGGCGCTCCGGGCTGAAGGCGCCGTCTGTCCCTTCGCCCCGCTCGCGGGGAGAAGGTGCCTCCGCGCAGCGGAGGCGGATGAGGGGCCGCTTGTCGAACGACCGGTGCCCGCTAGGCGCCCAGGTCGATGCGGAAGCGCGCGAAGCCGCCGGGGCCGTCGCCGGCCGCCGTCACCTTGAGGCCCTTCGGGATCGCCTTCGCGGCTGCGGGCGAGGACAGGAAGGTGACGACCGGCGAGCCGTTCACCGGCTTGAACCGCCAGTTCCCGTCGGCCACGGGGTCGATCACCTTCTGCTCCACGATGTAGCGGACGATGACGTCGCGGTTCGTGTCGGGCGCGTCGATGACAATCGTCGTCCCGTCGGCGCCGGGGAAGTTGCCGCCGCCGCCGGCCCGGTAGTTGTTCGTCGCCACGAGGAACGAGGCCGCGTCGTCGATGGGCTGGCCGTTGAACCGGAGATCGACGATGCGCCGCGCGTCCGGGGCCACGAGCTTGCCATTGCCGTCGTAGCGGGAGGGCTGCGTGACGTCGATCTGGTAGGTGACGCCGTCGATGATGTCGAAGTTGAAGGCCGGGAAGTTGGGGTTGATGAGCTCCTGCTCGCCCGTGGCGGCCGGGTCGATGCGGTTGAACAGTCCCGCCGAGCGCTCCAGCCACTCGCGCACCTGCGCGCCGGTGACCTTCACCGCCCGGACGGTGTTCGGATAGAGATAGATGTCCGCCACGTCCTTGATGGCGATCGGGCCGGCCTTCACGTCGGTGTAGGCCTCCGGCCCTCCGCGACCGCCGCTCTTGAAGGGGGCGGCCGCCGAGAGAACGGGCAGGCCCTTCAGCGTCGGCATCGTGGCCGCGATCTGGGCCACGTACCAGGTCTGGGCCTTGCTCACGATCTGCACGGACGGATCGTCGGCGACGAGCGCGAAGAACGAGTTGATCGGCGCCTTCGCCTCTCCCACCGGCTGGCGGACATAGGCCAGCGTCGCCTCGTGGTCGCCCTTCACCGCATTGGCCACGGGCGGGTCGTTCTCGACGCGCGCCACGATGGCGCGGTCCTTGCGCTCGTAGATCGACCGGGCCTCGGTGCGGAATGCCGCGACCTTCCAGCTGTCGCCGGTTCGCTCGAGGTCGAGGTCCACGATGCCGAGGTGGCTGCCCCAGAAGCCGGCCATCACGGCCGGAACGCCGTGCAGCGTGCCCTTCTCGGCATCGACGCCGGGGATGCCGGCGAAGTCCTTGCCCGGGAACACCTTGTGCTGGTGGCCGGTGAGGATCACGTCGATCCCCGGGACGCGGGCGAGGTGAAGCGCCGCGTTCTCCTCCCCGCCCTTGCGCTCGCCGCCCTCGATGCCCGAGTGGCACAGCGCCACGACGACATCGGTCTGCCGGGCGAGGTCGGGAACGTACTTCTGCGCCGCGTCAACGATGTCGGAGGCGACCAGCTTGCCGGCGAGGTGGCCCTGGTCCCACTGCATGATCTGCGGCGGCACGAAGCCGATGACGCCGATCTTCAGCCGCTGGCGCTGTCCCGCCTCGTCGGTCACGTCGCGGTCGAAGATCATCGTCGGCCTCAGCAGCGGCGAACCGTCCGCCTTGACGATGTTGGCGCACACGAACGGGAACTGCGCGCCCGAAAGCGCGAATCCCAGGTAGCTCAGCCCGTAGTTGAACTCGTGGTTGCCGACCGTCGCGCAGACATAGTCCAGCGCGTTCATGCCGGCGAACATCGGATGCACCTCGCCGGCCTTGATGCCCTTCTTGTAGGCGATGTAGTCGCCCATCGGGCTGCCCTGGATCAGGTCGCCGTTGTCGAAGAGCAGGCTGTTTCTCGCCTCTGCCCGCGCTGCCCGGATGAGCGAGGCCGTGCGCGCGAGGCCCAGCGTGTCGTCCGCCTTGTCGCGGTAGTAGTCGTAGGGCAGCACGTTGACGTGCAGGTCGGTCGTCTCGAGGATCCGCAGCTTCACGCGGGGCGACGCCGACTGGGCCAGCGCCATCGGCGCGCCGAGGAGGCCGGCGAGCGCGGCCGCGCCGGCCCCCGCCACCACCTCGCGTCGGCTGGGGGCCGCAGTCCCGGCAAGGAGGCGCAGGCGGCGGTCGCTGGGGGAGCGGTCGGACATCGGCGGGAGGCTCCGGAAACATGAGCTTTGCAGCGTCAGGTTGAAAGCTTATGCGGGGTTGCCGTGGCGAACCAATGGCGAAGAGCAGGTTTTCGCCGGATTTCCTGATCCGTTTCCGAGCATGTCCCGATGGGTGAGGGGCCTGGGAGCCGCTGCTGAACGAGGTTCCGGTTCACAAGGTTCGACTGCGCGCTCTTCGCGCACACTCGTGACGAAACTCTGCGCTTCTGCGAGCGGTCGGCCTTTGGCATGATCGAACCATGAAACTGACCACGCACGTCCTCGACACCGCGAACGGCCGCCCGGCGGCGGGTCTTCGCATCGTCCTCACCCGTGTATCCGACGGCGCCGTGCTGGCGGACCGCCGCACCAACGCCGACGGCCGCATCGACGGACCGCTCCTGGAGGGGGCAGAGACGGCTCCCGGGCCCTACGAGCTCTCCTTCCATGTCGCCGACTATTTCCGCGGCCTCGGGGCGGCCCTCGCGGACCCGCCGTTCCTCGACGTCGTGCCGCTGCGCTTCGCCATGGCCGAGAACGCGCACTACCACGTGCCGCTGCTCGTCTCGCCGTGGTCCTACTCGACCTACCGGGGGAGCTGAGCGTGGAGGGCACGCGCGACGCCATCCGCATCCTGCGCCGCGGTGCCGTCCGCGAGCTGAGGGGCCTTCACCCGCGCACGACGCTGCTGGACTGGCTGCGCCTGTCGGAGCGGTCCTGCGGGACAAAGGAGGGCTGCGGGGAAGGCGACTGCGGCGCCTGCACGGTCCTCGTCGGCCGCCTGCGCGAGGGCCGGCTGGTCTACGAGCCGGTCAACGCCTGCATAGCCCTGGTGGGACAGCTCGACGGCTGCGAGGTCGTCACCGTGGAGGATCTCGCCGGGCCAGGGGGCCTGCACCCGGTGCAGCAGGCCATGGTCGACCACCACGGCTCCCAGTGCGGCTTCTGCACGCCCGGCATCGTGATGAGCCTGACCGGGCTCTACCTCGAGGGGTCCCGTCCCGTGACGCGTGACGCCGCGTGCGACGCGCTGGCCGGCAACCTGTGCCGCTGCACGGGCTATCGCCCCATCCTCGATGCCGCTCTGGACGCCTGTGCCGTCGCGCCCGCCGACCACCTCACCGAACGACGGGAGGCCACGGAGGCGATCCTGCGCGACCTCGCCGACGGCGCCGATGTCTTCGCGGGCACGGAGGAGCGGTTCTTCGCGAGCCCGGCCTCGGAAGACACGCTGGCCGAGCTGGCCGAGGCCTTCCCGCTGGCCACCGTTGTGGCGGGCGCCACGGATGTCGGGCTTTGGATCACCAAGGCGCTGGCGCCCATCGAACGGATCATCGCGGTGGGCCGGGTGGCCGGCTTCGACCGGGTGGAGGACCTCGGTGACGCCATCGCCTTCGGGGCCGGGGTCACGCACGCGCAGGCCATGCCTGTGCTGGCGGCCTTCGATCCCGACCTGGGCGAGCTCATGCGCCGCTTTGGCTCGGCCCAGATCCGGGCCTCCGGGACGGTCGGCGGCAACGTCGCCAATGGCTCGCCGATCGGCGACCTGCCGCCCGCGCTGATCGCGCTGGGCGCGACGGTGGAGCTGCGCAAGGGCGCGCGCATCCGGACGCTGCCGCTGGAGGACTTCTTCCTCGCCTACCGCAAGCAGGACCGCGAGCCGGGCGAGTTCGTCCGCAGGCTGGTCGTCCCGAAGCCGGGGCCGGCCGACCGGATCCGCGTCTTCAAGATCTCCAAGCGGCTCGACGAGGACATCTCGTCGGTGATGATGGCCTGCAGGCTGACGGTGGAAGGCACGTCCGTTCGAGAGGCGCGGGTCGCCTTCGGCGGAATGGCCGGAACGCCGAAGCGCGCGCCGTCGGTCGAAGCCGCGATGCGTGCCGCCTCGCTCACCGACGGAACCACGTGGCGCAGGGCCGGCGATGCCGTGACGCAGGACTTCACGCCGCTCGACGACCACCGCGCCTCCGCCGCCTATCGCATGTCCGTGGCCCGCAACCTCGTGGTGAAGGCCATGGCCGAGATTGCCGGCGCGCCGTCCTCCGCCACCCGCGTGGCAGGCGTCCGCGAGGCGGCGGAATGACACGGGGACCGGGACGATGAGCGCCGCCTTCGACGAGGACCGTCCGCTCCGCCACGTGCGCCAGCCGCTGCCGCACGACTCGGCGGGCAAGCACGTGCAGGGTACGGCGCTCTACGTCGACGACATGCCCGAGCCGGAGGGCACGCTGCACATCGCGATCGGCGGGGCGCCGGTCGCGCGGGGTCGGATCACCGGCCTCGACCTCACCGCCGTCCGGGCGATGCCAGGCGTGGTGGCGGTGCTGACCGCCGCCGACGTGCCGGGCCGCAACGACATCTCCCCCGCCAAGGGCGACGAGCCGGCGCTCGCGACCGGCGAGGTGCTGTTCCACGGACAGCCGGTGTTCGCCGTGGTCGCGGCGGACCGCGACACGGCGCGCCGCGCTGCCCGGCTCGGCCAGGTCTCGGTCGAGGCGGAGCGGCCGAGCGTGACGGTCGAGGAAGGGCTCGCCCGCGGCGAGACGGTGCTGCCCGACTACGTCTTCCGCCGCGGCGACGCCGCGGTCGCCGTCGGGCGGGCGCCGCATGCGCTGTCCGGCAGCTTCCGCATCGGCGGGCAGGAGCACTTCTACCTCGAGGGGCAGATCGCGATGGCGGTCCCCGGCGAGGACGGCGCGGTGCACGTCTATTCGTCGACCCAGCATCCCACCGAGGTGCAGCACGTCTGCGCCCGCGTGCTCGGCATCCCGGATGCGCTGGTGACGGCCGAGGTGCGGCGCATGGGCGGAGGCTTCGGCGGCAAGGAGAGCCAGGCGACCCAGTGGGCGGCGCTGGCCGCGCTCGCGGCGGTGGCGACGAAGCGTCCGTGCAAGCTGCGGCTCGACCGCGACGACGACATGGCGCTCACCGGCAAGCGCCACGACTTCCGCGTCGACTGGTCGGTCGGTTTCGACGGGGAAGGGCGGATCGCCGGGACCACGCTGGACCTGCTCGCCCGCTGCGGCTGCTCGGCGGACCTCAGCCAGGGCGTCGTGGACCGCACGATGTTCCACGCCGATTCAAGCTACTTCCTGCCCGAGCTCGTCATCGCCTCGAAGCGGGTCAAGACGAACACCGTCTCCAACACAGCCTTCCGCGGCTTCGGCGGCCCGCAGGGCATGCTGGCGATGGAACGCGTCATCGATGCCATCGCGTGGCGGCTGGGGATGGACCCGCTCGACGTGCGGCTCGCCAACCACTACGGGCCCGGCCGCGACGTCACGCCCTACGGCATGACCGTGGAGGACCACGACGTCGGTCGCCGCCTGGTCGAGCAGCTCGTCGAGACCTCGGGCTACCGGCGGCGCCGGGAGGAGGTCCGCGCCTTCAACGCCTCCTCGCCGATCCTGAAGAAGGGCCTGGCGCTGACGCCTGTGAAGTTCGGCATCTCGTTCACGCTCACCCAGCTCAACCAGGCGGGTGCGCTGGTCCACGTCTATGCCGACGGCTCGGTTCAGCTGAACCACGGCGGCACGGAGATGGGGCAGGGGCTCTACCAGAAGGTCGCCCAGGTCGTCGCCGAGGAGTTCGGCATCGGGATGGACCGGGTGCGGATCACCGCCACCACCACCGACAAGGTGCCGAACACGGCGCCCACCGCAGCCTCCTCCGGCTCGGACCTGAACGGCAAGGCCGCCCAGATCGCCGCGCGCCAGATCAGGGACCGCCTCGCCGAACTGGCGGGGCGGATTCTCGGGGCGGCGCCGGACGAGGTCGATTTCCGCGACGACAGGGTCTTCGCCGGCAACGAGAGCATGCCGTTCGGCGAACTGACCCGCCGCGCCTATCTCGACCGCGTGCACATGTCGGCGGCCGGCTACTACCGGACGCCGAAGGTGGTGTGGGACCGCGACAACGTCCGCGGGCGCCCCTTCTATTACTTCGCCTACGGGGCGTGCTGCGCCGAGGTCGTGGTCGACATCCTCACCGGCGAGAACCGGGTGACGCGTGTCGACATCCTCCACGACGTCGGCCGCTCGCTGAACCCGGCCATCGACATCGGCCAGATCGAGGGCGGCTTCGTGCAGGGCATGGGCTGGCTGACGACCGAGGAACTCGTGTTCGACGGCGACGGCCGGCTGCGCACCCACGCGCCGTCGACCTACAAGATCCCCGTCGCCTCAGACGTGCCGGCCGATTTCCGTGTCGCGCTGTTCGACGGCGCCAACCGCGAGGACACGATCTACCGCTCCAAGGCGGTGGGCGAGCCGCCGGTGATGCTGGCGAACGCCGTGTTCTGCGCCATTGCCGATGCCCTGCACTCCCTCTCACCGGGCAGGCCGGTGCCGCTCGACGCCCCGGCGACGCCGGAGGCGATCCTGCGCGCGGCCATGGCGCTGCAGGAGGCCGGCGCGTGAGCCGGGTCTTCGCGCGCCTCGTGGAGGCGGTGGAGGCGCAGGGCGCGGCCGCGCTCGTTCGCGTGCACGCCGTCCGCGGTTCGGCGCCGCGGGAGGAGGGCGCGGCCCTCGTCGTGCGGCCGGACGGCGGGTTCTGGGGCACGATCGGCGGCGGCGCGCTCGAGTTCGAGGCCATCGCCGCCGCGCGCCGTGCGCTCGACGCCGGCCGCGGCCCGGCGCTGGTGCGCGACTGGCCGCTCGGGCCCGACCTCGGCCAGTGCTGCGGCGGCAGCGTCACCACATTGACCGAGCGCTTCGACGCCCGTGACCTCGCCGACCTGAAGGCGCTGGCGGCGCGCGAGGCGGACGAACGGCCCCTGCGCCTTGCCGCACGCATGGACGACGACGGCCGCGTCGTCCGCGGCCACGCCGCGACGGAGAAGGGCGGCTGGACGGAGGCGTGGGGCGAGGATCGCAGCACGCTGCTGCTTTTCGGGGCGGGGCACGTGGGCCGCGCGCTCGTTCTGGCGCTCGCGCCGCTGCCTGTCGACGTGACCTGGATCGACGGCCGGCCGGACGCTTTCCCCTCCGTCGTCCCCGCCAACGTGACGCTGCTGTCGCCGCCCGAACCGGCTGCGGTCGTCGCCGATGCACCGCCGGGCGCCGCGGTGATGGTGATGACCCACGACCACGCGCTCGACCTCGCCGTCGTCGCGGCGGCGCTGCGCCGCGAGGACCTCGGTCCGGTCGGCCTGATCGGTTCGGCGACGAAGCGCGCGCGCTTCCTGTCGCGGCTGCGCGACGCGGGCCTCGCGGACGCCGCGGCGGCGCGACTCGTCTGCCCCATCGGCGTCACCGGCATCACGGGCAAGGAGCCCGCGGTCATCGCCGCGGCGGCGGCGGCGCAGGTCTTGCAGTGGCGCGAGGAGGCGACGGCGCGGGCCCGGCTGGGAAGCCTGCCGCGGATCGCCCGCCGGCGCGGGCCGGCTGCCAGGGCAGGGGGACAGGAATGACGTTCGACGACGCCGACCGCGCGCACTTGAAGCGCGCCGTGGACCTCTCCGTCGCGCACATGCGCTCGGGCGAGGGCAAGCCCTTCGGCGCCGTGCTGGTGCGCGACGGCAAGGTGCTGGGCGAAGGCTGGAACAGCATCCTGACCAGCCGCGACCCCACGGCCCATGCCGAGATCATGGCGGTGCGCCGCGCCTGCGAGGCCATCGGCAGCGCCGACCTCACGGGCGCGACGCTCTATGCCTCGGGCGAACCCTGCCCGATGTGCCTCGGCGCCATGTTCCTCGCCCGCGTCTCGCGCTGCTTCTACGCGACGACGAAGGAGGAGGCGACGCGCATCGGCAACCTGACCGAGGCGATCTACGCCGAGTATCCGCGCCCGCCCGCCGAGCGCAGCATGCCCTGCATCCACGTGCCCATGCCGGAGGCCTCGCAGGCCTTCGACGAGTGGCTCGCCCGCGCGCGCTGACCGCCGACCGGAGACCCGCCATGGCCGACACCGACCAGAAGCATCTCGCGCGCGCGGCGCAACTGTCGCGCGAGCGCATGGAGGCCAACCTCGGCGGGCCGTTCGGCGCGGTGATCGTGCGCGACGGCAAGGTACTGGCCGAGGGCTGGAACGAGGTGACCTCGACCAATGACCCCACGGCCCATGCCGAGGTCGTCGCCATCCGGCGGGCCTGCACGGCGGTCGGAGACTTCAGCCTCGCCGGCGCGACGCTCTACACGAGCTGCGAGCCGTGCCCGATGTGCCTCGCCTCGGCCTACTGGGCCCGCATCTCGCGGATCGTCTACGCCAACACGCGCGACGACGCGGCCGCCATCGGCTTCGACGATGCCTTCATCTACGACGAGATGCCGAAGGCTCCGGGACAGCGCGCCATCGCGATGGAGCACGTCCCCTCGGCGGAGGCGACGGCCGCCTTCGCCGCGTGGATGGCCAAGGCCGACAAGATCACCTACTGAACCCCAGACGGAACGCAGGCGGGACGCACGCGACGATGGAAGGCTTCGCCCTCGACTGGATCAACCTCGCGCTGCGCTGGTTCCACCTCATCGTCGGGATCGCGTGGATCGGCGCGAGCTTCCACTTCGTCTGGCTCGACTACAGCCTGAAGGCCCGCGAGAAGATGAACCCGGGCGTGTACGGCACGTCGTGGCTGGTGCACGGCGGCGGCTTCTACCACGTCGAGAAGTACAGCGTGGCGCCGGCCGCGCTCCCGCCGGACCTGCACTGGTTCAAGTGGGAGGCCTACCTCACCTTCATCTCCGGCTTCCTGCTGCTCGGCGTGCAGTACTACTGGAACGCCACGGCCTTCCTCGTCGATCCCTCCGTGATGCCGCTCACGGGCGGCGAGGCGGTGCTGATCTCGGTGGTATCGCTGGCCGCCGGCTGGTTCGCCTATGACGCGCTGTGCCGTTCCCGGATCGGGGAGAACACCGCCGCCCTGGCGCTCGCCGTGTTCGTGCTCATCGTCGGGGCGGCGTATGTCTTCACGCACGTGTTCAGCGGACGGGGCGCCTTCATCCACGTCGGGGCGATGGTGGGCACGATCATGGCCGCCAACGTCTTCCGCGTGATCATCCCCAACCAGAAGATCGTCACGGCCGACCTGCTCGCCGGGCGCACGCCCGACGCGAAGTACGGGAAGATGGGCAAGCAGCGCTCGCTGCACAACAACTACCTGACGCTGCCCGTCCTGCTGTTCATGGTGTCGAACCACTACCCGTTCCTCTACGCCCATCCGCATTCGTGGCTGGTCGTGGCGCTGATCGTGCTGGCGGGCGGCACCATCCGGCACTTCCTGAACCGGACCGAGGCGGGCGATCCCCCGATGTCCGTGGCGTGGACCGTGCCGGTCGCACTCGTCGCGCTCGTCGCCACCATCGTGCTCACCGCCCCGCGCGGCGCCGGGAACGCCGCCGCCGTGCCGGAGGCGGAGGCGATGCGCATCGTGCAGACTCACTGCGTCATGTGCCACGCGGCGAAGCCGACGCACGAAGCGTTCCGCGGCAACCCGCCGCCCAAGAACGTCGTGCTGGAGACCGTCGAAAGCCTGCGCCGCAACGCCCCGCAGGTGATGGCGCAGGCTGTACAGGGCAAGGCGATGCCGCTCGGCAACGAGACCGGCATGACGGATGCCGAGCGCGCCACGCTGGGCGCCTTCCTGCAGCAGAAGTGACGCCATGGCCGCCGCTGTCCTGACGCTCGACGCGGTCAACGGCCTCGACCGCGAGGCCTTCGTCGAAGCCTTCGGCGGCATCGCCGAACACACGTCCTGGGTGGCCTCCAGGGCCGCCGCGGCGCGCCCCTTCGCCGACCGGGCCGCGATGGTCGCCGCCTTCCAGCGCGCGATCCTCGGCGCGTCCGAGGCGGAGCAGACCGCGCTCCTCGTCGCTCATCCCGACCTTGCCGGCCGCGCCGCGGTCGCGGGGGACCTGACGCGCGAGTCGGCGAGCGAGCAGGCCGGCGCCGGCCTCGACCGCCTCTCGTCCGACGAGTTCGCGCGGTTCACGACGCTCAACGATGCCTACCGCGCCCGCTTCGGCATCCCCTTCATCTTCGCCGTGCGCGGGGCCACCAAGCACGCCATCCTGGCTGCCTTCGAGGCACGGGTCGGCGGGACGGCGGAGGAGGAGCGGCTCACCGCGCTGGCGCAGGTGCTCCGCATCGTCCGGTTCCGCCTCGAGGACAAGGTGGCGGGGTGATCCCGCCTCGTCCGGCCGAGCCATGACCTCCGCGGCCCGGCAGTGGGCGCCGCTCGCGCGGTTCATCCGGACCGACGAGCGCGTGGCCGTGTGGGCGGCTCGGCGGGGACCCGGTGCCGTCTTCGCCTACGAGTTCGTCCGCTTCGGCCTGAAACAGGCGTGGGCCTGCCTGTTCGGCGGGGCGATGGTGGCCCTGCTCCTCGCCTCGGCGTGGTGGTACCCGAAAGGCGCCGCGCTGGCGCGCTACGACGCCCTGTTCCTTGCGGCGCTGGCGATCCAGGCCGGCATGCTGGCGTTCCGCCTCGAGACGCTGGACGAGGCCAGGGTGATCCTCGTCTTCCACCTCGTCGGAACGGCGATGGAAGTCTTCAAGACGGCCATGGGGTCGTGGATCTACCCGGAGCCGAGCCTGTTCCGCATCGGCGGCGTCCCCCTGTTCACCGGGTTCATGTATGCGGCCGTGGGCAGCTACATCGCGCGGGCGTGGCGGCTGTTCGACTTCCGCTTCACCCGCTATCCGCCCTTTCCGGCGACGATCGTGCTGGCGCTCGCCATCTACGTGAACTTCTTTAGCCACCACTACCTGCCGGACACGCGCCTCGCGCTGTTTGCGGCCTTCGCGGTGCTGTTCGGGCCGACGACGCTCTACTACCGGATCCACCGCACGCCCCGCCGCATGCCCGTCCTGGTCTCGACGCTGCTCGTCGCCCTGTTCATCTGGGTCGCGGAGAACGTCGGGACCTACAGCCGGGCCTGGATCTACCCGAGCCAGAAGGACGGCTGGACGATGGTGTCGCTCGCCAAGCTGGGCTCCTGGTACCTGCTGATGATCATCAGCGTGGTGCTCGTGACGCTCGTCAACCGCCCCATGGCGGCGGATGGCGGACGCCGGCTCTGGCCCTGGGGCGAGCGCGGCCCGGATCGCTAGATCATCTGCCGAAGAACGCCGGGACCGCAGGCATCAAGTGGCGGATCCTCAAGGGAGCAGCGCGATTCACCACCTCTCCGGTGTCACCGCCGCGGCAACACGTTTGCATCTACCGGTGGGTAGCAAGGCGAGGTCACGGGGGAGAGCCTGATCATGGGACGCGATGCCCGGCGTCATCCGAGGACGCGGACACTCCTCTCCGGCCTGTTCGTCTGTCCGAGGGGACTGCTGAGCCCGGTCGCCGTCGTGGACCTGAGCGAGGCCGGGGCCCGCATCCGGCATGCTGGACCGCTCCCGCCCCGTTTCGTCCTCCTCATCCCGACCCGGAGGCTGGCGGTCGAGGTGGCGCTGCGCTGGAGCGATGGCGACGACCATGGCGTCAGCTTCGTCGCAGAGCGCGCGGCCCTGGCCGCGACGGCGGCCGCCCGCCACGCCAGGGACCGCGAGTCGACGCTGTGGGAGAAGCTCATGGCGCAATCCCGCGGCTCCGGCGCAACCAAGGGCTGAGCGGAAGAGACGACAGCCGGAGAATCGGGAGGATCAGCGTCCGCCGGCGACTGCGCGGCCCATCCGGGCCATGTCACCGAGGTCGGCGGAGAGAACGCGGGCGACGCAGGCATAGCCGGTGTCGTTCATGTGGAAGCGGTCCGGCGCGAGGGTCATGGCAAGCTGGTCCTCCCCGCGCTCCGCCCAGGCGCGCATCAGCGCGTAGCGGGAGAACACCGGGACGCCGTTCGCCTCGCCTGCCTCGCCTATGATCCGCACGAAGCGTTCATAGGTGGGCCGGTCCCGGACCGTCGGGAAATCCTGCGGATCCATGAGCACGAGGTCCGCACGCGCGTCCCTCACGAGATGGATGCCGTGCTCCAGCCGCTCGCGGAACGCGGCCTCGTTCTCGCCGCGCACCGCGTCATTGGTGCCGACCTGCCAGATGACGAGGTCGTAGTGCCGGCTCTCGAGCTCGCGCGCCAGCCGTTCCAGCGTCTGCGGTGCGGTCTCGCCTCCAATTCCGGCGTTGATCACGGTCACGGGGCTCCGCGGCCACCGCCGGGCGAGCAGCGCCTGCAGGCGCGCCGGATAGCTGTGGTCGCGATCGGTGGCGCCCGCGCCCTCCGTCGACGATGACCCGATCGCCAGGATGCTCACCGGCCGGCCGCGCTCCAGCGCGGCCGCCACCGCCGGGAGCCGGCTGGCATGGACGAGGACGCGCTTGCCGGGATCGCAGGCGAAGCCTTCCGCCCGCGCGGACGTCGACGCGAGCGCGGCCGCAGTGACGGCCAGCGCGAGCGCCGTGACGCGGAACAACGGGACGAAGCGCATGCGGGCCCTCCGGCAATCCAGCAGACCATCGTGGCGAGCGCCGGCTGAACCGCAAGTGAACGGGAACGCCGACGGCTCCCGAAACAGTGAACGACGCGGCCTTGCCGGCGGTGGCGCCGGCCGCCATGGTGGCACATCCGGAGTTCCGCAGGCACCGCTTGTCCTCGCAGGAGGCCGACCCGTGACAGGACCGACCGTGCCCCGATATGTGAGCATCGATTTCTGGCGCGGCCTCGCGCTGATGACGATCTTCGTCAATCACGTGCCAGGCAATCCGGCCGAGGCCTGGACGCACAAGAACTTCGGCTTTTCCGACGCCGCCGAAGGCTTCGTGCTGCTGGCGGGTGTGTCGGCGGCGCTGGCCTATCTTCCTGGCCTGAGCGCGGCCGGTTATGCCCGCCAGACGGCGCGGATGGTGCTGCGCGCCTGGACCATCTACATGGCGCACCTCGCCGTCATCGCCCTCTGCGGGGCGGCCGTCGCCTACGGCGTGCTTGTGACGGGCGACGTCCGGATTCTCGAGGCGACCCAGTTCGACCAGATCATCGGAGCGCCGCTGGAGGCTGCGATCGGCGTCGCGACGCTGGGCCTGCAGCCTGCGTACCTCAACATCCTGCCGATCTACGTCGTGTTCCTGCTGATGGCGCCGGCCGTGATGTGCCTCGCCGTGATCGATGCGCGGCTCGCGCTGGGGGCATCCGTCGCGCTCTACGTCGCGACGCAGCTGCTCGACCTCGCGCTGCCGAGCTATCCGGGGGAGGGGGCGTGGTACTTCAACCCCCTGGCCTGGCAGCTGCTGTTCTGCGCGGGCCTTTGCGCCGGGGCGGCCGTGGTGCAGGGCCGGACGCTGACGATCCCGCGCTGGCTGTGGTGGAGCGCCGTGGCCTATCTCGTCGTCGCCCTCGCGTGGACGCGGACGGGGTTCTACAACCCGTACGACCTCGCGCCGCTGCCGCGGTTCATGTGGGACTTCGACAAGACGAACCTCAGCCTGCCGCGGCTGCTGCACGTGCTGGCGCTCGCCGTGGTCATCGCAGCCCTGCCGCTCGAGGCGTGGCTGCGTCGCAGCGCCATGATCCAGCCCGTGGCTGCGCTGGGGCGGCACTCCCTGCCCGTGTTCTGCGTTGGAACCGTGATGGCAGTGGCCGCGATGCCGCTTCGCGCGAGCGAGCTCGGGCACCCCGCGCTTGACTTTTTCGTGGTTGGTGGGGGAATCGCGGTCCAGCTCGTGCTGGCTTGGATGCTGGAATGGTATCGGACGGGAGCAAGGCCGACCCCGGCCTCTCGCACGGCGACACAGGACGCGCGGGCTCCGGCCTGATGCGGCCCTTGTCGCTGGTCCTTGCCGGCCTCGTCGCGCTGGCTGCACCGGCGGCGGCAGCGCCCAACTGCCGCGTGCCCGAGGTCTACCTGAAGATGCCGGGGGAACTGCCGCGAACGGTCCGCCTGGTGGACCGCGGCACGCCGCTGCGCATCCTGGTGGTCGGACCGCGCATCGGCGGGCCCTCCCTCTCCGAGCGCAAGCGCAGCCGACTGCTGCACGAACTCGAGCGGCGCCTCCCGGGCACCGACGTGGAACTGATCGACGAGGGTCGTGGCGGCGCCGTGCCGGCCGCGCGCAGCTTCGAGGCCATGCGCGAGGAGATCGCGCGGGTGAAGCCGGACCTCGTGCTCTGGCAGGTGGGAACGCCCGACGCCCTGCAGCACGCCGATCCGGAGGCCCTGGGCCGGACGCTCGTGCAGGCGGCCGAGTGGCTGCGCTCGCACGCCATCGACCTCATCCTGATCGATCCGCCCTTCGTGCCCAATGTCGGGCACGAGACGCTCTATGCGCGCATCGTCGGGAAGATCGAGCAGGTTTCCGCGCAGTCGAACATCAACCTGCTGCGCCGCTACGCCGCGACACAGCACCTCGACCAGCAACGCCGGCGCACGGCGCAATCCGACGCCACGGAGGCTCCGCAGATGTGCCTTCCGGAACTCGTGGCCGAGGCCATCACCCGCGCGGTCACGCGCTAGCGGCAGGCGGCGGGCCGCGCCGCCGCCTCGTCTCATCCGCCGCTCGTCTGATCCGCCGGTGGATCGGCTCAGGCCCGCCGCATCCGCTGGATCGGCCGGCGCGGCCGCATCGCGTCGTGGAACCGGGCCCGGTCGGCCGCCAGGATCAGCGCGTTCGACAGCGCCTCCGCCTGGGCCTGGGTCAGGAGGTAGGACGCGCTGCCCTGGCCGTCCTCGAGGTGGAACGCCACCATCGATGCCCCTTCGGTCCGCGGCACGATCGCCACGTCCGATTTCAGATCGTGCAGCCCCTGCCTGGGAGCCGCATCGTTGTGGTCGACGCCTGCCTCATACGTCATGCACCCACTCCACCCCTACGCTACATCCGCCTTGCAACGCTCGAGCCGGAACTAAAGTTCCTCCACAACCATAAGGCGACAATGAGTCCGTTGTTCAGGACACCCGCCCGCTTTGCACAGTTTTTTCTTGAGAATCTCTTGTCGCCCCACGTGGAGCCAGTCGCGAAACCCCTTCCCGTGCCGAGGTGCGGCGCGGGGCCCCGAGGTCCTCACGGAACCGACTCCACCATGCCGTACTTCCGGTTGCAAGATGGATTGCCTGTAGTGAGTCGCAGGCTCGGGAGACGAGGGGATAGCACGATGAGATGGATCGTCATGGCCGCCGTGGTCGCGGCCCTGCTGCCGGTACCGGCGATGGCCCAGTCGGCGGCAGCGACGTGCAAGGCGACTTCGGCCGAGAAGAAGCTCGCCGGCGCCGCGCAGACGAGCTTCATGAAGAAGTGCCAGAGCGACGCGCAGGCCTCCTGCGACAAGCAGGCGGCCGACAAGAAGCTCGCCGGCGCCGCCAAGACGAGCTTCACCAAGAAGTGCGTCTCCGACGCCGTCGGAACCTGACGCACCACCGGCGGCGCGGCCTCCTGCGGCCGCGCCCGTCCTTCAGCGTGATCAGCCGACGCGGACCGTCTGGCCCGTGCGGGCCGACTCCGTCGCGGCATCCGCGAGGATCTGAGCCCTCAGCCCGTCTTCGCCCGACGGGGCCGGCGACTTGCGGTCGCGCACGGACGCGATGAAGGCATCGAGTTCCGCCCGGTAGGCGGCGGCGTAGCGTTCCAGGAAGAAGTTCTGCACCGGGTCGGCGCGGAAACCGGCGCCGGTGGCGATTTCCACCGTCGTCTCGTGCACGTTGCCGGCCCGCAGCATGCCCTTGGAGCCGTGCACCTCGATCCGCTGGTCGTAGCCGTAGGTGGCCCGGCGGCTGTTGGAAATCTGCGCGATCTTCCCGGACGCCGTCTTGAGCATCACCGCTGCCGTGTCGACGTCGCCCGCCGCGCCGATCGCCGGATCGACCAGCGACGATCCGACCGCGTGCACCTCCACCGGCTCCTCGTCGAGGAGGAAGCGGGCCATGTCGAGGTCGTGGATCATCATGTCGCGGAAGAGCCCGCCCGAGCGCTTCACGTAGTCGACCGGCGGCGGGCCGGGATCGCGCGAGATCACGGTGACGATCTCCACCGCGCCGGCCTCGCCGGCCGCGAGCCGCGCCTTCAGCGCCGCGAAGTTCGGGTCGAAGCGGCGATTGAAGCCGATCATCAGCGGCGTCCCGGCCTTCGCGACGGTGGCGAGGCAGGCGCGGATGCGGTCGGAGGACAGGTCGACCGGCTTCTCGCAGAAAACCGCCTTGCCGGCCTTCGCCGCCGCCTCGATCTGGTCGGCGTGCATGTCGGTCGGCGTGCAGATGACGACGGCGTCGATCTCCGGGCTCGCGATGATCGCGTCGATGGAGGACACCGCCGCTCCGGTCGCCGCGGCAAGCGACTCGGCGGCGGCCGGCACGGCGTCGGCGACGGCCACGAGCCGCGCCGCGGAATGCGCCGCGACGTTGCCGCCATGAATCTTGCCGATCCGCCCCGCGCCCAGAAGCCCCACTCGCAGCATCGCGTCCTCCCCGCGGGTCCGTCGCCCGCCCAATTCCGTTTGTCGCAGCCGCCGGGCTGACGGCCGGTCCGGCCCCCGGGGCATGCTCGCGCCAGTGCTGCGTCTCTCGCAGCCCTGCCGGGAGAATACATGTTCCGAATTGACCTGCGAATGGAGTTTTTGTTTCATCAGCCCTGCGACGCAAGGGTGTCGCGGCACGACGTGAGTCCCGGCGCGACCGGGCAAGGCACCGGCTGAGCCGGTCAGGGGAGGTTCGTCATGGCGGAGACGGCTGGACACCAGGGAGCTCACCAGGGAGCATCCCTGGCGGGGAAGGTCGCCGTCGTCACGGGCGGCACCCAGGGCCTCGGCGAGGCCATCGCCCGCGAACTCGTCTCCCGCGGTCTGTCCGGGCTCGTCGTCACCGGCCGCAACGCGGAGCGCGGACGCCGGGTCGCGGACGATCTCTCCGCGAAGGGCTGCCGCACCCTCTTCGTGGCGGCCGACCTCGCCAGCGTGGAGGAGACGGCCGCCGTCATCCCCGCCGCCGACAAGGCCTTCGGGCGCGTCGACATCCTCGTCAACGCCGCCGGCGATACGGACCGCGGCACGATTTTCGACACGGAGCCGGCGCTCTACGACCGCATCATGGCGGTGAACTGCCGGGCGCCCTTCTTCCTCATCCAGGCCGCCGCGAAGGTGATGGTGCGCGAGAAGATCGAGGGCTCGATCGTCAACATCCAGTCGATGTCGGCCCATGGCGGCCAGCCCTTCATTTCCGCCTACTGCGTCTCGAAAGGCGCGCTGGCGACACTGACGAAGAACGCCGCCTTCTCGCTGATGCCGCACCGCATCCGGGTCAACGGGCTCAACATCGGCTGGATGTCGACGCCGGGCGAGGACGCCGTCATGCGCCGGCACCACGGCGCGCAGGACGGCTGGCTGGAGAAGGCCGCCGCGGAGCAGCCCTTCGGCCGGCTGCTCGACCCGCGCGAGGTGGCCCGGGCCGTGGCCTACCTCTCGTCCTCCGAGTCCGGGCTGATGACCGGGGCCAACATCGACTTCGACCAGCAGGTGCTGGGCGCCTACCAGGACGCGCCGCACCCGCCGAAACCGGCCCGGAAGGCCTGATCCATGGCCGAGCCCGTCCTCGACGTCGTCACCATCGGGCGCTCGTCCGTCGATCTCTACGGCCAGCAAGTCGGCGGGCGGCTGGAGGACATGGCGGCCTTCGTCAAGGCGGTGGGCGGCAGCCCCACCAACATGGCCGTTGGCGTCGCCCGCCTCGGTCTCCGGCCCGGGTTGATCACCCGCGTCGGCGACGAGCACATGGGTCGCTTCATCCGCGAGCAGCTGGATCGGGAGGGCGTCGACACCCGCGGCGTGAAGACGGACCCGAACCGCCTCACGGCCCTTGTCGTGCTGGGCGTGCGCGACGACCGCCAGTTCCCGCTGATCTTCTATCGCACCGACTGCGCCGACGCGGCCCTCGACGAGAGCGACGTCGACGAGACCTACGTCGCCTCGGCCCGGGCCGTCGTCGTCACCGGGACGCACTTCTCGCGGCCCAACACGGCCGCCGCGCAGAAGAAGGCGATGGCGCTCGCCCGCAAGCACGGCCGCCGCGTCGCCTTCGACATCGACTACCGGCCGAACCTCTGGGGCCTCGCCGGTCACGGTGCGGGAGAGGAGCGCTACATCCGCTCCGACACCGTCACGGCCCACCTGCAGGAAATCCTGCCCTCGTGCGACCTGATCGTCGGCACCGAGGAGGAACTGCACATCGCCGGCGGGACCACCGACACGCTCGCCGCGATCCGCGCGGTCCGCGCCCTCAGCAGCGCCACCATCGTGTGCAAGCGCGGGCCGATGGGCTGTGTCGTGTTCCCCGGCCCGATCCCCGACAGCCTCGAGGACGGCATCAAGGGCCCGGGCTTTCCCGTCGAGGTCTACAACGTGCTGGGCGCGGGCGACGGCTTCATGGCCGGTTTCCTGCGCGGCTGGCTGCGCGACGAGCCGATCGCCACCTGCTGCGCCTGGGCGAACGCCTGCGGCGCCTTCGCAGTGTCGCGCCTGATGTGCGCGCCCGAGTATCCTACCTGGGAAGAACTGCAGCTGTTCCTGAAGCAGGGCTCGCCGCTCAGGGCGCTGCGCAAGGACGAGGCGCTGAACCACGTCCACTGGGCCACCACGCGCCGGCCGCAGCCCGACCGGCTGGTCGCGCTCGCCATCGACCACCGCTCCCAGATGGAGGAGATGGCCGACGCCGCAGGGGCCCCGCACGAGCGGATCGCCGCCTTCAAGCGGCTCGCGGTGGACGCGGCAGCCCGCGTCGCCGGCGGTCGCGAGGGCTTCGGCATGCTGATCGACGGCACGCACGGTCGCGAGGCGCTCTTTCGGGCTGCCGACCACCCGTTCTGGATCGGCCGGCCGGTCGAGAGGCCGGGGTCCCGTCCGCTCGACTTCGACGGCATGGACTCGCTTGGCGCCCACCTCGCCGAATGGCCGGTCCTGCACACGGTGAAGGTGCTCTGCTTCTACCACCCGGACGATCCTGCGGACCTCCGGGCCCGGCAGGACCGGGAGTTGCGCCGCGTCTTCGACGCGTGCCGCACGGTGGGCCGGGAGCTCCTCGTCGAGATCATCGCTTCGAAGAACGGACCCGTGGACGACGCCACCGCCGCCCGCGCGGTGGAGGCGGTCTACGCGGCCGATGTGAAGCCCGATTGGTGGAAGCTCGAGCCGCAGGCTTCGGCCGCGGCCTGGGACCGGATCGCCGCCGTGATCGATCGCGAGGACCCGCACTGCCGCGGCATCGTCATGCTCGGCCTCGACGCGCCGCACGAGACACTGGCGGAGGCGTTCCGCATCGCGGCAGGCTGCCGGCGCGTGAAGGGTTTCGCCGTCGGGCGCACGATCTTCGCCGACGCCGCGCGGGCCTGGCTCGCCGGCCGCATCGACGACGCGGCCGCCGTGGACGACATGGCGACGCGCTTCGCCGCGCTCGGCCGGGCCTGGGACGACGCGCTGGCGGCGGCGGGCCGATGACGCCGTCACCGGACCGCTGGCCCACAGCGTCCCGGCATGCGATGAGCCTGAACGGCCGCTGCCCCCGTCGGCGCGCGCCACGCAGCTAGGAGAAGTCGATGGCCACCGTTCGTCTCACCATGGCGCAGGCCCTCGTCCGGGCGCTCGCCGCGCAGGACACGCTGATCGACGGGACGTCGGTGCCGCTCTTCGCCGGGTGCTGGGCGATCTTCGGCCACGGCAACGTCGCCGGCCTCGGCGAGGCGCTCTACGCCGCGCGCGACGTCCTGCCCACCTTCCGCTCGCACAACGAGCAGGCCATGGCCCACGCTGCCGTCGCCTTCGCCAAGGCGAGCCGCCGCCGCCGCATGATGGCCGTCACCACCTCCATCGGCCCCGGCGCGACCAACATGATCACCGCCGCCGCGATGGCGCACGTGAACCGCCTGCCGGTGCTGTTCCTGCCCGGCGACGTCTTCGCCAGCCGGCGCCCCGACCCGGTGCTGCAGCAGGTGGAGAGCTTCGCCGACGGCACCGTCTCGGCCAACGACTGCTTCCGCCCGGTGTCGCGCTACTTCGACCGCATCACCCGTCCCGAGCAGCTGATCCCTGCCTTCGCCCGGGCCATGCAGGTGCTGACCGACCCGGCTGAGTGCGGGCCGGTGACGCTGGCGCTCTGCCAGGACGTCCAGACCGAGGCCTTCGACTGGCCGGAGAGTTTCTTCGAGCCGCGCCTGTGGACGCCGCGCCGGCCGCGCCCTGACGACAGGGAGCTCGCCGAGGCCGCAGCCGCCCTCAAGGCCGCGACTCGGCCCGTGATCGTCGCCGGCGGCGGCGTGCTCTACTCCGAGGCGGAGTCCCGGCTGCGGGTGTTCGCCGAGGCCCACGGCATCCCCGTCATGGAGACGCAGGCCGGGAAGTCGAGCCTCGTCGACCACCATCCCCTCAATATGGGCGCCGTCGGCGTCACCGGCACCGCGGCCGCCAACGCGCTCGCGGCGGAGGCGGACGTGGTACTCGCGGTCGGCACCCGGCTCGCGGACTTCACCACGGGATCGTGGGCGCTGTTCCAGGGCGAGGGGCGCAGGATCGTCGGCCTCAACACCCAGCTCTTCGACGCCGGCAAGCACCGGGCCCTGCCGCTCCTCGCCGACGCGCGAGTCGGGCTCGAGGAACTCGACCAGGCGCTGGGCAGCTGGAAGGCGCCGGCCGCCTGGACGGCCCGGGCGCAGGAGGAGAAGGCCGGGTGGGCGCCGGTCGCCGCCCGCTATACGGCGCCGACCAACGCCGAGCTTCCCTCCGACGCGCAGGTCATCGGCGCGGTGCAGCGGCAGGCCCGCGAGACGGACGTCGTCGTCTGCGCCGCCGGCGGCCTTCCCGGTGAGCTCCACAAGCTCTGGCAGGCGGGCGCGCCCGGCGGCTACCATCTCGAATACGGCTACTCGACGATGGGCTACGAGATCGCCGGCGGCCTCGGCGTGAAGATGGCGGACCCCTCCCGCGACGTCTTCGTCATGGTCGGCGACGGGTCCTACCTGATGATGAACTCCGAGATCGCCACCTCGGTCATGCTGGGGCTCAAGCTCACCATCGTCGTGCTCGACAACCGTGGCTTCGGCTGCATCAACCGCCTGCAGCGCGCCACTGGCGGCGAGAGCTTCAACAACCTGCTCCAGCACGCCCGCCACGAGGTGCTGCCCGAGATCGACTTCACCGCGCATGCCGCCGCCATGGGCGCCACGGCGGAGAAGGTCGCCGGGATCGCGGAGCTGGAGGCCGCCCTGCAGCGCGCCCGCGCCAGCGACCGTACCACCGTCCTCGTCATCGACACCGACCCGCTGAAGTCGACCGACGCCGGCGGCCACTGGTGGGACGTCGCGGTGCCGGAGGTGTCGCAGCGCGGCGAGGTGCTGGAGGCCCGCCGCCGCTACGAGGCCGCGCTCGCCCGCCAGCGCGTCGGCGACTGAGCCGGCTGCCGCCCGCTTTCGAACACGAAGGAGCCCACCATGCCCATCCGCATCGGCGCCAACCCCATCGGCTGGTCCAACGACGACCTGCTCGAGATCGGCGGCGACACGCCGCTGGAGACCTGCCTCGCGGAGGCGAAGGAGGCCGGCTTCGTCGGCATGGAGCTCGGCAACAAGTTCCCGCGCGAGCCGAACGCGCTGAAGGCGGCGCTCGCCCCCTACGGCATGGCCTGCATCGGCGGCTGGTACTCCTGCGAGCTGCTGGTGCGCTCGGCGGAGGAGGAGATCAAGGCGCTCCGGAAGCACCTCGACCTCCTCAAGGCCGTGGGCTCGAACGTGTTCATCATCGCCGAGACGTCGAACGCCATCCACGGCGACCGCGCGATGCCGCTCTCGAAGCGTCCGCACCTCAAGGGCGCCGAGTGGGCGGAGTTCGGCCGTCGGATGACGCAGGTCGCCGACGCAACGCTCGCGGAGGGCGTCCGGGTCGTCTACCACCACCACATGGGCACGGTGGTGCAGAGCGAGGCGGACATCGACGCGTTCATGGCGGCGACGGGCCCCGCCGTGCACCTGCTGCTCGACACCGGCCACGCGACCTGGGGCGGGGCCGACCCGGCAGCCCTGGCGAAGCGCTATCGCGAGCGCATCAGTCACGTGCACTGCAAGGACGTCCGCCCGGCGATCAAGGCGAAGGCCGAGGCCGGCGACTGGAGCTTCCTCGACTCGATCCTCGGCAAGGGCGACGAACTGGGCGTCTACACCGTCCCGGGCGACGGCTGCGTCGACTACGAGGCCGTCTTCCGCGCGCTGCCGGGCTATTCGGGCTGGGTCGTCGTCGAGGCCGAGCAGGACCCGAAGAAGGCCCCGGCGCTGCCCTACGCGAAGAAGGGCGTCGCCCATCTGCGCAAGACGCTCGCCGCCGCGGGGCTCGCCTGACCATGCCCCGCCTCCTCGTCCACCCATCCGGCACGGCCGGCCGCATCCACCACGTCACGCCGCAGAGCGCCGGGTGGCGCTATGTCGGCTTCGACGTCCACGTCCTCGCCCCGGGCGAGACGGCGACCGGCGGGACGCCCGGCACCGAGGTCTGCCTCGTGCTCGTGTCGGGCACCGCGGAGATCGAGGCCGCCGGGCAGTCCTTCGGCGCGGTCGGCGACCGGACGAGCCCGTTCGAGGGTTCGCCTGCCTCCGTCTACGTGCCCGCCGGCGCTGCCTGGAGCGCAACGGCCCGGACGCCGGTGGAACTCGCCGTCTGCTCGGCTCCGGCGCAGGGGCGGCTGCCGGCGCGGCTCATCCCGCCGTCCGAGGTGGGTCAGGAGACCCGCGGCAAGGGCACCAACACGCGCTACGTGCGCAACATCCTGCCCGACACGTCGCCCCACGCGGAGAGCCTGCTCGTCGTCGAGGTCATCACCCCCGGCGGGCACTGGTCGAGCTACCCGCCCCACAAGCACGACGTCGACGACCCGCCCCGCGAGACCTATCTCGAGGAGACCTACTACCACCGCCTCGCGCGCGGCTCGGGCTTCGGCGTGCAGCGCGTGTACACGGACGACCGCTCGCTCGACGAGACGATGGCCTTCGGCGACCGCGACGTGGTGCTGGTGCCCAAAGGCTACCATCCCGTCGGCGCGCCGCACGGCTTCGACCTCTACTACCTGAACGTCATGGCAGGCCCGGTGCGCTCGTGGAAGTTCACGATGGCGCCCGACCACGCCTGGCTCACCTTCGCCTGAGGAGAGGCCGATGGGCGCCGAGGCAGCGCTGCGAGAGGAGATCTGCCGCATCGGCGCGAGCCTGCACGCGCGCGGCTATACGGTCGGCAGCGCCGGCAACATCTCGGCACGCCTTCCGGACGGCTGGCTGATCACGCCGACCGATGCCTGCCTCGGATCGCTGGATCCCGCGCGCCTCGCCAAGGTCGGGCCCGGCGGGGAGCAGGTCTCGGGAGACCGGGCCTCGAAGACCATCCGCCTGCACCGCGCGATCTACGAGGCCGACCCGGCAGTGGGCGGCGTCGTCCATACCCATTCGACGCACCTCGTCGCGCTGTCGCTCACGCCCGGCGTCGATCCCGCCAACATCCTGCCGCCGCTCACCGCCTACCACGTGATGAAGGCGGGACGGATCCCGCTGATCCCTTACCGGCGCCCGGGCGACCCGGCGGTCGCCGACCTCGTGCGCCCGCACGTGAAGGCCTGCCGCGGCGTCATGTTGTCGCGCATCGGCCCGACCTTCTGGCACGAGAGCGTCTCCGCCGCCGCATATGCGCTGGAGGAGGCCGAGGAAACCGCGAAGCTCTTCTTCCTCACGCGCGGCGCCTGCCTGCCGCCGCTGGGCAAGGCCGAGATCGCCGAACTGCGCGACACCTTCGGCGCGCGGTGGTAGGGGAGGGGCAGGTCCCCCGAGCATCGGCCGTGAGCCTGGGCGAGGGGGCAGGGGAGGGGTAAGCCCATGCTGCTCGGCGTCATCGCGGACGATCTCACCGGCGCCACCGACGTCGCGCTGATGCTCTCGCGGGAGGGCATGCGCGTCGTGCAGACGGTCGGCGTGCCGGCCTCCGCCGCAGCACTGCCGCAGGCCGACGCCGTCGTGGTGTCGCTGAAGTCGCGCACCAACCCGGCCGCCGAGGCGGTGGCGTGGTCGCTCGCCTCCTGCGAGGCGCTGCTGGAGGCAGGCGCCCGCCAGATCCTGTTCAAGTACTGCTCGACCTTCGATTCGACCGACGCCGGCAACATCGGCCCCGTCGCGGAGGCGCTGATGGCCCGGCTCAAGGCGCCGTACACGATCGCCTGCCCGGCCTTCCCGGCCAACGGCCGCTCCGTCTACCAGGGCCACCTCTTCGTCGGCCGCGAACTGCTCTCCGACAGCCCGATGAAGGATCATCCGCTGACGCCGATGCGCGACGCGAACCTCGTGCGTGTGCTCGCCCGCCAGACGCGCCTTCCGGTCGGGCTCGTGCCGGTGCAGACGGTGGAGCAGGGCCCTGCCGCCACCCGCGCCGCCTTCGAGGCGCTGGCCAAGGACGGGCCGGCCATCGGCGTCGGCGACGCCATCGCCGACCGCCACCTGCGGGTCCTCGGCGAAGCGTTCGACGGCCAGCCCTTGCTCACGGGCGGCTCCGGCATCGCGCTCGGCCTGCCGGAGAACTTCCGCCGCGCGGGCCTTCTGGCGCCGGCCGCCGGGCCGCGGCCCTTCGCCGCGCCGGCCGGCCACACGGCCGTCCTCGCCGGCAGCTGCTCGGCCGCCACGCGGGCACAGGTGAAGGATGCGGTCGACCGCGGCGTCCCCGCCTTTCCGCTCGATCCGGTCGCCATCGCCGAGAAGCGCATGGGCGCCGCCGATGTGCTCGGCTGGGCCAAGCCGCGCCTCGGGCGGACGCCGGTCCTCGTCTATTCCACCGCCGCCCCCGAGGCGGTGCGCGCCATCCAGGAGCGCTTCGGCCGCGAGGAGGCCGGTGCGATGATCGAGCGGCTGCTCGGCGAGGTCGCGGTCGGGCTGGCGCAGGCCGGCGTCACCCGCCTCGTCGTCGCCGGCGGCGAGACCTCGGGTGCCGTCGTGGGCGCGCTCGGCGTGTCCATGCTGGAGATCGGCCCGGAGATCGACCCCGGTGTGCCGTGGACGCTGGCCGCCGATGGCCGTCCGCTGGCGCTCGCCCTCAAGTCCGGCAACTTCGGCACCGTGGACTTCTTCACCAAGTCGCTCGCGATGCTGGATTGAGCTCACCGAACCTCGTGCCGCTCTGCCCTTCTCCCCGTCCGCGGGGAGAAGGTGGCCCGAAGGGCCGATGAGGGGAAACCGACCACCGACCCCTCATCCGCCTCGGCTGCGCTCCGGCACCTTATCCCCGCCAGCGGGGAGAAGGCGCCCCAAAGGGGCGGATGAGGGGCCTGTGCGCAGCGCCACCCATTGACTCGACGCAGGCGACCGCGTTCCCTCCTCGTCCAAACGCGCGCGGACGGCGCGCGGGGGCAGGCACGTGCGGTACTCGGTCTTCTCGCTTCTCTCCCAGGCGCTCAAGGGCAACACGGGGTGGCGGCCCGCCTGGCGCGAGCCGGAGCCGAAGGCCGAATACGACGTCGTCATCGTCGGCGGCGGCGGCCATGGCCTCGCCACCGCCTACTATCTCGCCCGCAACCACGGCCTCACCAACGTCGCCGTCGTCGAGAAGGGCTATCTCGGCTCGGGCAATGTCGGGCGCAACACCACGATCGTGCGGTCCAACTACCTGCTGCCCGGCAACACGCCCTTCTACGAGTGGTCGCTGAAGCTCTGGGAGGGGCTGGAGCAGGACATCAACTACAACGCGATGGTGAGCCAGCGCGGCGTCCTCAACCTCTACCACTCCGACAGCCAGCGCGACGCCTACGCCCGTCGCGGCAACGCGATGATGCTGTGCGGCGTCGATGCCGAGCTGCTCGACCAGGACGGCGTGCGACGCCTCGCGCCCTACCTCGACTTCGACAACGCCCGCTTCCCCATCCAGGGCGGCCTGCTGCAGAAGCGCGGCGGCACCGTGCGCCACGACGCCGTGGCGTGGGGCTACGCCCGCGCCGCCGACCAGCGCGGCGTCGACCTCATTCAGAACTGCGAGGTCACCGGCATCCGCGTCGAGAACGGCCGGGCCGTTGGCGTCGAGACGACCCGCGGCATCATCCGGGCGAAGAAGATCGGCCTGGCGTGCGCCGGCAACACCTCCCGCGTCGCTGCCATGGCGGGGCTGCGCCTGCCGCTGGAGAGCCACGTGCTGCAGGCCTTCGTGTCCGAGGGCGTGAAGCCGATGATCGACCAGGTCATCACGTTCGGCGCCGGCCATTTCTACATCAGCCAGTCCGACAAGGGCGGCCTCGTCTTCGGCGGCGACATCGACGGCTACAACTCTTACGCGCAGCGCGGCAACCTCCCGACGATCGAGGACGTGATGGAGGAGGGCTTCGCGCTGATGCCCTCCATCGGCCGTCTGCGTGTGCTGCGCCACTGGGGCGGCATCATGGACATGTCGATGGACGGATCTCCCATCATCGACCGCACGCCGGTCGAGGGGCTCTACCTCAACTGCGGCTGGTGCTACGGCGGCTTCAAGGCGACGCCGGCCTCCGGCTGGTGCTTCGCCCACACCATCGCCCGCGACGCGCCGCACGAGTTCAACGCCGCCTACCGCCTCGACCGCTTCGCCACCGGCCGCCTCATCGACGAGAAGGGAACGGGCGCGACGCCCAACAAGCACTGATGCGCGTCCAGTTCCGCCCGCCCCTCATCCGTCCCTTCGGGGCACCTTCTCCCCGTGCACGGGGAGAAGGTGGCGCGCAGCGCCGGATGAGGGGCCTTCCACCCTTTCCCTCGCGGCGGCAGGCCTGACATGCGCATCCGATGCCCCCACTGCGGCGAACGCGGGAACGAGGAGTTCGCCTATCTCGGCGACGCCACCGTGCGCCGGCCCGACCACCTGCCGGACGCCAGAGCGGGCGGGGAGGGGTTCGACGCCTGGTACGACTACGTCTACCTGCGCGACAACCCGGCGGGAGAGCACCGGGAGTTGTGGCACCATGTCCACGGCTGCCGCGCCTGGCTGGTCGTGACGCGCGACATCCGCACCCACGCCATCGCGGCGGTGGAGGACGCGCGCGCCGTTGCCCTCGCCCGGAAGGGAGGCGCGTGATGGCGGGTCGTTCCGACACACACCGCCGGCCTGACGGCGGGCTCGTCGACCGGTCGCGGCCCTTGTCCTTCACCTTCGACGGGCAGTCCTACACGGGCCTCGCCGGCGATACGCTGGCCTCGGCGCTGATCGCCAACGGCGTCAGGCTCGTCGGCCGGTCCTTCAAGTACCATCGGCCGCGCGGCATCCTGTCGGCGGGGGTGGAGGAGCCGAACGCCCTCGTCGAACTGCGCCAGGGCGCGCGGCGCGAGCCGAACACGCGCGCGACGGGCGTCGAGCTCTACGACGGCCTCGTCGCCGCGAGCCAGAACCGCTGGCCGTCGCTGCGGTTCGACGCCATGGCCGTCAACCAGCTGCTCGCCCCCGTCTTCGGTGCCGGCTTTTACTACAAGACCTTCATGTGGCCTGCGCCCTTCTGGGAGAAGGTCTACGAGCCCCTGATCCGCCGCGCCGCCGGCCTCGGCCGCGCCGCCGACCAGCACGACCCCGACCGCTACGAAAAGGCGACGCTGCACTGCGACGTGCTCGTCATCGGCGCCGGTCCGGCCGGCCTGATGGCCGCGCTGGCGGCGGGGCGGTCCGGCGCGCGTGTCGTCTTGGCCGAGGATGACACGCTCGTCGGCGGGCGGCTCAACGCCGAGACCACCGCCGTCGACGGCGAGCCCGCGGCGGCGTTCGCCGCACGCATGGCGGCGGAACTCGCCGCGATGCCCGAGGTGACGCTGCTGACGCGCACCACGGTCTTCGGCGTCTACGACCACGGCGCCTACGGCGCGGTGGAGCGCCTCGCCGACCATCGGCCGACGCCGCCCGAGCACGGCGCGCGCCAGAAGCTCTGGCGGATCGTCGCCAGGCGGGCCGTGCTCTGCGCGGGCGCCATCGAGCGCCCGCTCGTCTTCGGCGACAACGACCGGCCCGGCGTCATGCTCGCGGGCGCGGTCCGGACCTACGTCAACCGCTTTGCCGCCCTGCCGGGCCACCGCGCCGTCGTCGTCGCCAACAACGACGACGCGGCCCGCACTGTCGCGGACCTCACGGCGGCCGGGGTCAGCGTGCAGGCGCTCGTCGACAGCCGTCCGGAGGTGTCGGAGCCGGTCCGGGCTGCGGCCAATGCCGCGGGCGCCTGGCTCCTGACGGGGTCAGTGCCCCTGCAGGCGCATGGCCGCGCCGGCGTGCAGGGCCTCGAGATCGAGGGCCCCCGCGGGGCCCGCCTGAGCCTCGACTGCGACCTCGTCGCCATGTCCGGGGGCTGGTCTCCCGCCGTGCATCTCACCTCGCACCTCGGCGGCAAGCCGGTGTGGGACGACGCGAAGCTCGCCTTCCTGCCCGGCGCGCTGCCGCCCGGCATGGCCGTCGCCGGTTCGGCTGCGGGGGCGTTCTCGCTCGATGAATGCCTGACGACGGGCACCTGGGCCGGGATCGAGGCCGCCCGGGCCGCGGGCTTCGAGCCGCCGGCCGTCGAGGTGCCGCGCGCCGAACGCGACAGCGCCGCCGTCGCGCCGCTGTGGCGGTCGCCGAAGGCGGGCGGCAAGGCCTTCGTCGACTTCCAGAACGACGTCACGACCTCGGACATCGAGCTCTCCGAGCGCGAGGCCTTCCGCTCGGTCGAGCACATGAAGCGCTACACGACTCTCGGCATGGCGACCGACCAGGGCAAGACGTCCAACGTCAACGCCATGGCGCTGATGGCCGAGCTGACCGGAAAGCCGCTGGGCGCGACCGGCACCACCACGTTCCGCCCGCCCTATGCGCCGGTCGCCATCGGCGCGCTGGCGGGTCATCACCGGGGCAAGGCGTTCCGCCCGACGCGGCTGACGGCCGCGCACGGCTGGGCTCAGGAGCAGGGAGCCGTCTTCATCGAGACGGGGGTGTGGCTGCGCGCCGGCTGGTTCCCGAAGCCGGGCGAGGACTGGCTCGCCGCCTGCACCCGCGAGGTCAAGGCTACGCGCTCCGCCGTGGGCATCTGCGACGTCTCCACCCTCGGCAAGATCGACATCCAGGGGCCGGACGCGGCGAAATTCCTCGACCGCGTATACGTCAATACCATGTCCACCGTTCCGGTCGGCAAGTGCCGCTACGGGCTGATGCTGCGCGAGGACGGCTTCGTCTTCGACGACGGCACGATCGCCCGCCTCGGCGAGAACCACTACCTGATGACCACCACCACGGCGAAGGCTGGCGAGGTGATGGCCCATCTGGAGTTGTGCCTCCAGTGGCTCTGGCCCGACCTCGACGTGCAGGCGGGGTCGGTGACGGAGCAGTGGACCCAGTTCGCCGTCGCCGGCCCGAACTCGCGCGCGCTGCTCCAGCGTGTCCTGGAGCCCGGGCAGGATCTCTCGAACGAGGCCTTCCCCTACCTCGCCTGCGCGCCGGTGATGCTGCGTGGAGGCGTGCCGGGGCGGCTCTTCCGCCTGTCGTTCTCCGGCGAACTGGCCTACGAGCTCGGCGTGCCCGCCAGTTGCGGCGACGCGCTGCCGCGCGCGCTGATGGAAGCGGGCGCGGACCTCGGCGTGACGCCATACGGCCTCGAGGCGATGAGCGTGATGCGCATCGAAAAGGGCCACGTCGCCGGCGGCGAGCTCAACGGCCAGACCACGGCCGCCGACCTCGGGCTCGGCAAGATGGTGTCGCAGAAGAAGGACTGCATCGGCAGGGTCATGGCCACGCGCCCGGCGCTGGTCGATCCGGACCGCGAGACGCTGGTCGGCTTCAAGGTGCTGGATCCGGTGCAGCGCGTCGGCGCAGGCTCGCATTTCCTCGATATCGGCAAGGAGCCGACGCTCGCCAATGACCTCGGGCACGTCACGGCCACGGCGTTCTCACCCTTTGAGAACGGCTGGATCGGCCTCGGCCTGATGCGGCGCGGTCCGCAGCGGATCGGTGAGAAAGTCCGTTGCTGGGACGGGGTGCGGGGGCGCGACGTGGTGGTCGAGCTGCGGCACCCGTGCTTCTTCGATCCGCAGGGGGAGCGGCTGCGTGGCTGACGTGACGATGACCCGCCGCTCCGCCTTCGCGGGACTGGCCCTTCCGGGCCGCCTCGGCGCCGCCGACGGCGCTCCGGGCCTGACGGTGAAGGAGATTTCGGGCCTCGCGCTCGCCAGCGTCATCGCGCGGCGCGGGCAGGAGGGGGCGCTCGGCGCGGCCCTGTCGGCCGCCTTCGGGCTCTCGCTTCCGCCCGGAGGGAAGCGGATCGAAGGTGCCGCGGGAACCGCGGGGGAGGGGCTCTCGCTCGTCTTCGCCGGTCCGGGACAGTGGCTGGCCGTGGCGGAACGGTCCCTCCTCGCCCCCCTCTGCGGCGGGGACAGTCTCTCTCCGGCCGCTGGAGCCCGTTTCGCGGACACTCTCCGGCAGGCCGTCGGACAGTCCGCGTCCGTCATCGACCAGTCGGATGGGCGCGGCGTGCTGCGCCTCTCCGGTCCCCGCGCCCGGGATGTCCTGGCTAAGGGCACCGGGATCGACCTGCACCCACGCGCATTCGCTCCCGGCGACGCCGCCATGACGTGGTGCGCGCATGTTGACGTCACGCTCTGGCAGCGCGACGCGGAGCCCACCTACGACCTCGTGATCCCGCGCGGCTTCGCCGGCAGCTTCTGGCATTGGCTGGAGGAGAGTTCCGCGGAATACGGTGTCGCCGTCATTTCCGGGGAGTGAGTCGGCGGCACGGGGCCGTCGCCTCCGTCCCACATGTTGAGAAGGGCACCGCCATGTCGCTGTCGATGTACGACGTCTCCGTCCCGGTCTTCACCCGCACCCTGAAGGCGCTGGACGCCATCCTCGCCAAGACGGCGGCCCATGCCGAGGCGCGCAAGATCGATCCGGCGGTGTTCCTGCAGGCGCGCCTCGCGCCGGACATGTTCCCGCTGGCGCGGCAGGTGCAGCTGGCGAGCGACTTCGCCAAGGGTGGCGCCGCCCGCCTCGCGGGAGTCGAGGTGCCGAAGTACGCCGACGAGGAGAAGACCTTTGCCGAGCTCTCGGCGCGCATCCGCAAGACGCTCGACTTCATCGGCGGGCTCGACAAGGCGGCCTTCGCCGGGGCGGAGACGCGCGAGGTGTCGATGCAGATCCGCGGCGAGACGCGCACCTTCGTCGGGCAGCCCTACCTGCTGCACAACGTCATCCCGAACTTCTTCTTCCACGTGACGACCGCCTACGCGATCCTGCGTCACAACGGGGTCGAACTCGGCAAGATGGACTTCATCGGCTGAGGCAGCCGGCGATGATGGACGGCGCGGCGGAAGGTCCGCCGCGCCGTCGTCCTGGCTCAGTGGCCTTCGCCGACCACGGCGTCCTTGGCGAACAGCGCCTTGTGCAGGCCGCCCGCCACGATGGCGCCGGCGATCGGCGCCACCCAGAACAGCCACAGCTGCTGCAGTGCCCAGCCGCCGGCGAACAGCGCCTGGCTGGTGGAGCGCGCCGGATTCACCGACGTGTTGGTGACCGGGATCGAGATCAGGTGGATGAGCGTCAGGCACAGGCCGATGGCGATCGGCGCGAAGCCCGGCGGCACGCGGTCCTCGGTGGAGCCGAGGATCACCAGCAGGAAGAAGGCGGTGAGCACCACCTCGGCCACGAGGGCCGAGAACATGGAGTACTTGCCCGGCGAGTGCTCGCCGTAGCCGTTCGCAGCGAACCCGCCGGCGAGCGAGAAGTCCGCCTTGCCCGAGGCGATGAGGTACAGCACCACCGCCGCCAGCACGGCACCGACCAGCTGCGCGAGCGTGTAGGGCACGAAGTGCGACCACGGGATGCGGCCCGAGGCGGCAAGGCCGGCGGTCACGGCCGGGTTGAAGTGGCCTCCCGAGATCGGGCCGACCGTGTAGGCCATGGTGAGGACCGTCAGGCCGAAGGCGAAGGCGACGCCCTGGAAGCCGATGCCGAGCTGCGGATAGGCCGCGGCGAACAGCGCCGAGCCGCAGCCGCCGAAAACCAACCAGAACGTGCCGAAAGCCTCGGCGATCAATTTCTTCTGCATATGGGTCCCCCTTCAGAAGCCATGGCGGCGCACCTCGTGCGTCGGGCGCGCGCAACCCGTGAAGGTTAACAAAAGTTAAACCCGAGCGCGTGAATTCTTGAAAAAGGGTTAACGCCAGCGCGTCCGGCCGGCCGTCTCGGCCATTGCATCGGCCCCCGCCAAGCTGACACCATCGAACCGACTCGCCACGCGGCGCCGTCCCTGCGGCCGCAGTTCCCGGAAGCCGATGCTGTCCTTCGCCCTGCGCCGACTCGTCGCCCTGCTCGTCACGCTCGTCGTGGCGTCGGCGGTGGTGTTCACGGCCATGGAGGTGCTGCCGGGCGACCCGGCGCAGGTGATGCTGGGCACGCAGGCCCGCCCGGATACCCTGGCCGCGCTGCGGCTCCAGCTCGGCCTCGACCGGCCGCCGGTCGAACGCTACGTCGACTGGGTCGGCGGGCTGCTGCGCGGCGATCTCGGCAAGAGCTACACCTACTCCACGCCCGTCGCCGAGCTCGTCCGCGAACGCATCCAGGTCTCGCTGCCGCTCGCCCTGCTGTCGCTCTCGCTGACCGCGCTCATCGCGATCCCCGTCGGGGCGGTGGCGGCGGCGCGCCGCAACCGTCCGGCGGACGTCGCCATCATGGGGGCGACGCAGGTCGGCATCGCCGTGCCGAACTTCTGGTTCGCAATGCTGCTGGTGCTGCTCTTCTCCATCACCCTGCGCTGGCTGCCGGCCGGCGGCTTCCCGGGCTGGAACGCCGGCGTGTGGCCGGGTTTCCGCGCGCTGATCCTGCCGGCGGTGGCACTGGCCTTGCCGCAGGCCTCGATCCTCGCCCGCGTGATGCGCTCCTCGCTGCTCGAGACCCTCTCCGACGACTACGTGCGCACGGCGCGGGCGAAGGGGCTGTCGGAGGGCCAGGCGCTGCGCCGGCACGCGCTGCGCAACGCGCTCATCCCGGTGCTCACCATCATGGGGCTGCAGTTCTCCTTCCTGCTCGCCGGGACGATCATCGTCGAGAACGTCTTCTACCTGCCCGGCCTTGGTCGCCTCGTCTTCCAGGCGATCAACCAGCGCGACCTGATGGTGGTGAAGAGCGTGGTGATGCTGCTCGTCACCAGCGTCATCGTCGTCAACTTCCTCGTCGACATCGCCTATGCCGTCGTCGACCCGCGCCTGCGGAGGGGACGATGAGCGACGTCGCCGCCACCGCGCCGGCGGGCTTCGCAGCGCGGGCCCTGCGCCACCCGAGCTTCCTCGTCGGCGCCGTCGTGACGGCGACGATCGCCGCGATGGCAGCGCTGTCGCTCGTTTGGACGCCGCACGATCCCACCGCCATCGAGGTGGCGCGCCGCCTGCGGCCGCCCTCGGCGGAGCACTGGCTGGGGACCGACCCGTTCGGCCGCGACACGTTCTCGATGATCATGCGTGGCGCCGTCACGTCCATCGCGGTGTCGTTCGTCGCGGTCGGCATCGGCGCGGGCATCGGCGTGCCGCTGGGGCTGCTCGCCGCGCAGCGGCGCGGCAGCGTCGTCGACCAGGGCATCATGCGCCTTGCCGACTTCGTCTTCGCCTTCCCGGCGCTGCTCATCGCCATCATGCTGCGCGAGGTGTTCGGGCCGGGCGCGATCAACGCGATGATCGCCATCGGCATCTTCAACATCCCGGTCTTCGCGCGGGTCGCCTATGGCGGTGCACTGCCGCTGTGGCAGCGCGACTTCGTCATGGCCGCGCGGGTGGCGGGAAAGTCTCCCGCGCGGATCACGGCCGAGCACATCCTGCCCAACATCGGCAGCCTCATCATCGTGCAGGCGACGATCCAGCTATCGCTCGGCATCCTCGCCGAGGCAGCGCTCTCCTACATCGGCCTCGGCGTGCAGCCGCCCCTGCCGAGCTGGGGGCGGATGCTGTTCGAGGCGCAGACCATGATGGCCCTCGCGCCCCGGCTCGCCATCGCGCCCGGCCTGACCATCGTCGTCACCGTGCTCGGCCTCAACCTGCTGGGCGACGGGCTGCGCGACCTCTTCGACCCGCGCCTGGCGAGGGAGCGCTGACGTGCCGCTGCTCGACATCCGCGGTCTCGACCTCTCCATCGCCGGCGTGCCGATCCTGCGCGACGTCTCGCTGTCGGTGGAGGCGGGCGAGACGCTGGGGATCGTGGGCGAGTCAGGCTCCGGCAAGTCGATGACGGCGCTCTCGGTCATGCGCCTGCTGCCGCGCGGCGCGCGGGCGACCGGCGCCGTGACGCTGGAGGGCCGCGACCTCCTCGCGGCGTCCGAGCGGGACATGTGCGCGCTGCGCGGGCGCACCGTCGGCATGGTGTTCCAGGAGCCGATGACGGCGCTGAACCCGCTGCGCACCATCGGCGACCAGGTGGCGGAAGGGTTCCGGCTGCATCTCGGCCTGCCGCGCGCCGAGGCGGCGGACCGGGCGGCGGCGGTGCTAGAGAGGGTTGGCCTGCCGGCCGCACGGGTGCCGGCCACGCGCTATCCCCACGAACTGTCGGGCGGCCAGCGCCAGCGCGTCGTCATTGCCATGGCGGTGGCGCTGAAGCCGCGCCTCGTCATCGCGGACGAACCGACGACCGCCCTCGACGTCACCACGCAGGCGCAGATCCTACGCCTTCTGCGCGAACTGGTCGCCGAGGACGGCGCCGGCCTCGTGCTCATCAGCCACGATCTCGCCGTCGTCTCGGCCATGGCCGACCGCGTCGCGGTGATGCGCCGGGGCGAGGTGGTGGAGCGCGGCCCCGGCGGGGCGCAGGCCTTCGCCACGCTTCGGCATCCCTATTCGCAGGCGCTGCAGGAGGCGTCCTCGCATCGTCCCGTGCGCTCGGCCGAGCCGCCCGGGGAGGATCTTCTCACCGTCACGGACGTCGTGCGCGAATACCGCCTGCCGCGTCCGCACCCCTTCGCGCCGGCGCTGGCGCACCAGGCGGTGGACGGGGTGAGCTTCACGCTTCGCCGGGGAGAGAGCCTCGGGCTCGTGGGCGAATCCGGCTGCGGCAAGTCCACGCTGGCGCGGGCGATCCTGGCGCTGGAGCCACTGCAGGGCGGGGAGATCCGGCTGGCCGGAGGACGGACCGACGGTCTATCGGGCGCCGCGCTCGCCACGTTCCGCCGCCGCGTGCAGATGGTCTTCCAGGATCCGTACGGATCCTTCGACCCGCGTCACAAGGCCGGGCGCATCGTCGCCGAACCTCTCCACCTCGCCCCGGAGATCGACGGCGCGGAGCGGGTCCGCCGCGTGGCACAGGCTCTCACGGAGGTGGGGCTTTCCCCCGCCGACGCCGGCAAGTACCCCCACGAGTTCTCGGGCGGCCAGCGCCAGCGCCTCGCCATTGCCCGCGCCCTCATCACCCGGCCGGACCTGATCGTGCTGGACGAGCCCGTGTCGGCCCTCGACGTCTCCATCCGTGCGCAGGTGCTGGACCTGCTGGCCGACCTCCAGTCGCGTCTGCGCCTGACCTACCTCTTCATCACCCACGACCTCACCGTCGTGCGCGCCATCACCGACCGCGTGCTGGTGATGTCCGCCGGCCGTGTGGTGGAGGAGGGGCCGACGCAGTCCGTGCTCGATGCGCCCCGCCATGCGGTGACGCGCGCCCTCGTCGACGCTTCGCTGCACCTCGACCGCATGCTCGCGGCCTGATCGCGCCGCCGTTTGGCGAACGCGCGGCGGTTGTGCATGCTGGTGCGGTCCAGCGGCCCCCGCCGCCGGGAGGTTGTCGTGTCGTCCGATGTCCCGCCGCGCCGGTTGCGGCTTCCCTCCGTCCTCGACGGCCCGCTGGGCCCGTCCCCCGAGATCGTCGAGCGCAAGGCGCGGCCGGCCGTTCCGCCGCCCGCATCGGCTGTCCCCGCGGAGTTCGCTGCCCAACCGTCGTCCGTTGCCGGGCCCACGGCCGTCAGGCCGGCACCCGCGCCGGTTCCGGGGCCGCCGGCGTCGCGACCGTCGCCGGGGCTGACCGTGACACTGCCGCCGGACGTGGCGGGTTTCTTCGCTGCGGGGGACCGCCCCGAGGAGACCGTCGTGGCGGTCCTGCGGGATCATATCGCGCGCGTCCGCGGCCGCTGAGCCTCGCCGTGCCGTGCAGGGCTGGTGCCCCGCACGCTCGTCTTGCCCGGGCCGGCGACCTCGACCACAGTGACGCTCCCGTCATTGCTGTTCCGGAATCCCCTGCATCATGTCGCTCGCGCTGTTCGACCTCTCCGGCCGCCTCGCCCTCGTCACCGGCTCCAGCCAGGGCATCGGCTTCGCCCTCGCCGCCGGCCTTGCACGGGCGGGCGCGAAGGTGGTGCTGAACGGCCGTGACGCGGCCAAGCTCGACGCCGCCGTCGAGGGGCTGCGCAAGCAGGGGCTGGACGTGCTGGGCCGCGCCTTCGACGTGTCGGACCCCGCGGCCGCCGAGGCCGCCGTCGCCGCCATCGAGGCGGAGATCGGTCCGCTCGAGATCCTCGTCAACAACGCCGGCAAGCAGCACCGCGCCCCGGCCGCCGAGTTCCCGGATGACGGCTGGCACGACATGATCCGCGTGAACCTCGACAGCGTGTTCTTCATGTGCCGGTCGGTGGGCCGGCGCATGATCGGCCGCGGCCACGGCAAGATCATCAACATCGGCTCGGTGATGAGCGAGCTCGGCCGGCCGACCATCGTGCCCTATACGACCACCAAGGGCGCGGTGAAGATGATGACGCGCGGCCTCGCGGCCGAGTGGGCCAAGCACGGCGTGCAGGTCAACGCCATCGGCCCCGGCTATTTCGAGACGCCGCTCAACGCGGCGCTGATGGCGAATCCCGAATTCAACGACTGGTTGGCCAAGCGCACCCCGGCGGGCCGCTGGGGACGCCTCGACGAACTCGTCGGCGCGGCGATCTTCCTGTCTTCGCCGGCCTCGGACTTCGTCAACGGACACCTGCTCATGGTCGACGGCGGCTTCACCGCCGCGGTCTGATCCCGAACCACGGCGCGCCAGACGCTGCAGAGACGACACGGAGAGAGACGCCCATGTTCACCGACAAGCCGAACGCCCCCCAGCCCGCCTACGCCGACATCCACCCGACGCCCTTCGAGATCCTCGACAAGCGGGCCAATGGGCTCTTCAACGGCACGGCCAAGCTGGAGCGCCTCTACATCGGCTGCCGCTGGGCGGAGGGCCCGGCCTACTTCCCCGCGGGCCGCTACCTCGTATGGTCGGACATCCCGAACAACCGCATCATGCGCTACGACGAGACCGACGGCTCGGTCTCGGTCTTCCGCCAGCCGTCCAACAACACCAACGGCCACACCGTGGACCGGCAGGGCCGGCTCGTCTCCTGCGAGCACCTCGGCCGCCGCGTCACCCGCACCGAGTTCGACGGCACGATCACGGTCGTCGCCGACCGCTACAAGGGCAAGCGCTTCAACTCGCCCAACGACGTCGTGGTGAAGTCCGACGGCTCGATCTGGTTCACCGACCCCGCCTACGGGATCGACTGGGACTACGAGGGCGAGCGGGCCGAGAGCGAGATCGGCGCCTGCAACGTCTACCGCGTCGACCCGGCCTCGGGCGAGGTGACGATGGTGGCCGACGACTTCGTGCGCCCGAACGGCATCGCCTTCTCGGTGGACGAGAGCAAGCTCTACATCGCCGACACCGGAGCCACGCACGTCGAGAACGGCCCGCGCCACATCCGCGTCTTCGACGTGACGGGCAAGGGCGGCACGAAGCTGAAGGGCGGCAAGGTCTTCGCCACCTGCACGGCCGGCCTCTTCGACGGCTTCCGCCTCGACGAGGACGGGCGCATCTGGACGTCGGCCGCCGACGGCGTGCATGTCTACCACCCAGACGGCACGCTGATCGCCAAGGTGCACGTGCCAGAGGTGGTCGCCAACGTCTGCTTCGGCGGTCGCCACCGCTCGCGCCTCTACATCTGCGGCACGACCTCGCTCTACTCCTACTTCACGCTGGTGCGCGGGGCGAAGACGTTCTGACCGGTCGGGTCAGCGGCGTCCGGCACGCGGCTCCAGCCGCATCGGCAGGCTGGAGCCGGGCCGCAGCGTGATGGTCGCCTGCGGGAACACGTCCTGCGGCGCCGTCGCGACGAAGCGCAGCCGCGGCAGCAGGACGGCGAGCGCCGTCAGCGCCTCCTGCACCGCGAAGGTCGCGCCGATGCACACCCGCGGTCCCACGCCGAAGGGGAAGTAGACGTAGCGGTCCACCGCTTCCCGCCGGCCGGGGGCGAAGCGCTCCGGGCGGAAGGCGTCCGGCTCGTCCCAGTGCGCCCGGTGCCGGTGCGAGACGAAGGGCGCGGTGATCACGATCGTGCCCGCCCTGACGTCGACCGGGCCGAGCCGGTCGTTCGACAGCGGCATCCGGGGGATCAGCGGGGCGGGCGGGTAGAGCCGCATGGCCTCGTCGACCACCATCCGCGTCGCCTCGAGCCGCGCCAGCGCGGCCGGGGTGGGAACGCCGTCGGGGACCTCGCGACGGATCTCGTGCACCACCCGGTCGTCCCACTCCGGGTTCTCCGACAGCAGGAACAGCGTCCAGGCGAGCACGTTCGCCGTGGTTTCGTGGCCTGCGGCGAGGAAGGTCACGGCGTTGTCGTAGACCCGCTCGGGAGACAGGGTCTGTCCGGTCTGCGGGTCCGTCGACGTCAGCAGGCGGGTCAGCAGGTCGTCGGGCAGCGCCGGCGCGCCCTCGTCCTCCAGCCGCTTGCGCCGCCGGGCGATGATGCCGCCGATCTCGCGCCGGAAGAGCGCGAGGGATGGCATCGCCCGAAGGCGGCCCAGCGTCGGCACCCAGCTCGGCAGGTTGAGGTAGCTCGCCGCGTCGAGCCGGCCCAGCGTGTCGAAATAGGCGGCGATGGCGCGCGAGAAGGCGTGCGGATCGCTGACGCTGTCGGCGGAAAACGCGGTGCGCGCGATGACGTCGTAGGTGAAGCCGACCAGCGCGTCGTGCATGTCGGTGACCGCGTCGGGCCCCAGCGCCTCCAGCCGTTCCGCTTCCTGAACGGCAGCGGCCAGCATGTCGGGGAAGAACGCCTCGACCCGGCGGGCCTGGAACATCGGCGCGGCGATGCGCCTCTGGGGACGCCAGCTCTCAGTCGCGGCGATCAGCACGCCGTCGCCGAGGAAGGGCCGCAGCCGCCGGCGCACGACCTCGCCCTTGTCATAGACGTCCACGGCGTCGAGGAAGATCCGCTTCACCATGGCCGGGTCGCTGACGAACAGCAGGTCCGGCCGCAGCGGCCCTCCTTCGAGCAGCAGGTACGGCTTCTCGTAGGCCTCGAGCGGCCATGCGGCGATGGGGTTGGCCCGCAGCGCGCGGAAGAAGTCCCAGAACGGCAGCTGCGCGGGCAAAGGCGCCGGGGCGGGCGGGACGCGCGGCCCGGCAAGGGAGCCGGGGGCGTCGTGGGCGAGTGCGCTCATCGTCAGGCTTCCGCCGCGCCCGGCGGGGTGCCGGTCACGCGTGCGGCTCATGTAGATTGCCGGGGAGCCTCCGACAACGGTGCCGGGATCGCGGCAGGCGGATCTTTCGATGATCGGCGCTGCAGGGGCTCAGCCTTTTGCGGCAAGGCGCCGGTCTCCCGCCGATCCGTTCTTGACGCGGTGCAGCAAGGCTTGTCTGATTTCGGGCCGGGGCCGCGCGGGACCGCGGCAGGCTGGGGGTTGGGCGTGATCACGGCAGTGGGTGGAACGAAGGGCGGCACCGGCAAGTCGACGGTCGCCACCAACATCGCGGTGCTTCTGGCCGCGTCCGGCAAGGACGTGCTGCTCGTCGACGCGGACGAGCAGGGCACCGCCACCGATTTCACCACCATGCGCAACCAGTCGCGCGAGGAGGGGGCCGGCTACACCTGCATCGCCCTCAAGGGGCGTGCGGTCGTCACCGAGATCCGCCGCCTTGCGCCCAAGTACGACGAGATCATCATCGACGTGGGCGCCGGCGACACGGCGAGCCAGCGCGGAGCGCTGGCGGTGGCCGATATCTGCGTCGTCCCGCTCGCGCCGCGCTCCTTCGATGTCTGGACGCTCGACAAGGTCGCTGAGCTCGTCGAGGAGGCCCGCGTCACCAACCCGGACCTCAAGGCGGTCGCCTTTCTCAACCGCGGTGACGCGAAGGGCGGTGAGAACGAGGCCGCGGCCGAGATCATCCGCAAGCAGCCGGCGCTGAAGTTCCTGCCTGTCGCGCTGGGCAACCGGAAGTCCTACGCCAAGGCGGCGACGGCCGGGCTTGCGGTGACGGAGCTGCGCCCGCGCGATCCCAAGGCCAGCGAGGAGATTGCCGCGCTGATGGACAAGATCGGCTACGGCAAGGCGAAGAAGGCCCGCAAGGCGGCGCCGGCGGCCGCCCGCGGCGGGAAGGCGGGCTGATGCGCGCCATCCTCGACCTCTGCGCCGGCGTCCCCGTCCGCACGATCCCCTCCGGCACCGTGCTGCTGGAGGAGGGTCAGACCACCGGACGCGTCTTCGTGCTCGTGTCGGGCGCCATCGAGGTGCTGCGCGGCGGCACGCAGGTGACGCTGCTGCAGGAGCCCGGATCCATGGTCGGCGAGATGTCGGTCCTGCTCGGGGCGCCGCATACCGCGACGGCCCGGACGCACGGCGAGACGCAGCTGCACTGGGTCGAGGACGCCGCGAGCTTCTTTCGCGCCCATCCGGCGCTGAGCTGGCTGGTGGCGAGCCTGCTGGCCCACCGCCTCAACGCGGCGACGACCTACCTCGTGGACCTGAAGCGCCAGTTCGCCAACCATGGCGACCACCTGGAGATGGTGGGCGAGGTGCTCGAGACCCTGATGCACCAGCAGGAGCGCGATTTCCGCCCCGGCTCCGACCGCGACCCTCTCGGCACCTGAAGCGTCGCGCCCGGCTGCGTCAGCCTGCCGGAAACCAGTCGGGCAGGGCGGTCGCCGGCGGAATCGGCCGCTCCAGCGGAGCGTCGAGCCGCACGCGCTGGACGCCCATCGCCGACACCCAAACCGCCTCGCCGGCGGTCGTGTCGAGAGCGACCTGCGCCGGCGGCGCGCCGAACTGGTGGCCGGCGTTGAACACCCATGTCTTGCCGATCCGGTCTGCCCAGGAGCCCTCCCGGACGAACGGCGACTGATGGATGTGGCCCGCCACGACGATGTCGGGCTCGTACTGGGCGATCCACTGCTCCACGTCGCCGTCGCCCATGGTCCGGCTGCCCGACCAGCTGGTCGGCGAATTCTTCGGCGGCGCGTGATGAATCCAGATCCAGCGCCGGCCCTGGCGCCGCCCGGCGTCCGCGGCGATCTGCGCCAGCAGGCGCTCGCGCGCCAGCGGTCCGTCCCACCACGCGCAGACGGTGATGAGCGCGTCGTCGATCTCCAGCGTGTCGCCGTCCGCGCCGATTCCGAGCCCGCGCAGTTCCGCGATCCAGCGCGGATACTTCTCGCCATCGTCACCGCGCGCGTCGAGGTCGTGGTTGCCGGAGCAGACGACGAGCCGCGTCACCCCGGCGATGCGCTGCAGGTACTTGGTCACCACCAGGGTCTGCGCACGAAAGTCGACGATGGATCCAACGTCCAGCGCGTCGCCGGCCAGCACGACGAGGTCGTAGCCGGACGCCGCGTGCAGCAGCCAGTCGAACTGCGGCAGCGAATAGTGCAGGTCGGCGACGAAAAGGCAGCGCATGGCACTCCACGGTGGCGAAAGCCCGTCGCTTCTAGCATGCGGCGTGCCACCAGGGCATCACAGGCTTGACGGTGGCGCCCTTGTCCTCCCGTTCGGGGCCTGCCACATCAGGATGGCGGCTGCGTCATCGATGCGCAGGCCGGCCGGGAGGATGTCGTCGATGCCGCAGGACGCACCGCGCACAGCGCTCGTCACCGGGGGAACGCGTGGCATCGGCGAGGGCATCGCCCGCGCCCTGGCCGCGTCCGGCTGGCAGGTCGTCGTCGGCAGCGCCTCCGAGGAGGAAATCGCCGCCTTCGCTCCCGACCCCGCTATCCGCGCTGTCCGGCTCGACGTGACGTCCGACGCCTCGGTCGCCGAGGTCGTGTCCGGCTGCGGGCGATTGGACGGCCTCGTGAACTGCGCCGGGATCCTGATCCGCGGCGGGGCGGAATTCACGATGGAGGCCTTCGAGAAGACCGTCGCCGTGAACCTGTTCGGCACGATGCGCACCTGTCTCGCCGCCCGGTCGAAGCTGGCCGAGAGGGGCGGCGCGATCGTCAACCTCGGCTCGATGTACTCGTTCTTCGGCGCACCCCATGCTCCCGGCTATGCCGCCTCGAAGGGCGGCGTGATGCAGCTCACCAAGTCGCTCGCCGTCGCGTGGGCGCCCGAAGGCATCCGGGTCAACGCCATCGCGCCGGGCTGGATCGAGACGCCGCTGACGAAGCCGGCCGTCGAGGACGCGGTGCGCTCCGCCGGCATCGTCGGCCGCACGCCGATGGGCCGCTGGGGCTCCCCGCAGGACGTCGCCGGCGTCGTCGGCTTCCTGCTGTCGGACGCCGCGCGGTTCGTCACAGGCACCATCCTGCCCGTGGACGGCGGCTACGCCGTCGCCTGAGGAGCGTTCGGCGGCACCGCCGTCGCCTGATTCAGTTCATCGGCGGCCCAGCCGTCGCGAGATCGAGGAGAACGCGATGAACGCCATCGACCGCACCAACCGCTCCGGCCTGACCGAGACCGAGGCCGAGAAGCGGATGCCGTACCGCCACCCGCAGCCGGAGTACTCGCCGCCCGAGATCGTCATCCCGGATGCCGTGCCGACCGACGAGCGCATCTGGGTGCCGCAGGCGGAGAACGTGTGGTTCCGCCCGCTTTGCCTCTCCGCCTCGCGCGGCTACTGGCAGAACATCCTGCGGGTGCGCAAGTCGGGCGTGCTGTCCCGGCACCGCCACCCGCAGCCGGTGCATGGGTTCGTGCTGAAGGGCAGGTGGCGCTATCTAGAGCACGACTGGGTGGCGACCGAGGGCGGCTACGTCTACGAGGCGCCGGGCGAGACCCACACGCTCGTGGTCGACGAGGACGTGGAGGAGATGATGACGCTCTTCCAGGTCAACGGGGCGATGATCTACGTCGATCCGGACGGCCGCGTGCAGGGCTACGAGGACGTCTTCACCAAGATCGAGATGTGCAAGAAGCACTACGCCGCCGTCGGGCTGGGCGCCGACTACGTGGAGCGGTTCATCCGCTGAACCGGCCTCGGCCGGCCATTCCCCTCGCCCGCGGCTTGGTCTAGCGTTGCCCCGCAGGCGGCCACAGAGCCGCGGATGGGCGCCGGACGGCGCCGCGACCGGAGGGGAATTGCATGCTCGGCTTGATGCAGGATTGGCCGCTTCTGATCCACCGCATCATCGACCACGCCGCGAGCCAGCATGGCCGGCGCACGGTCGTCAGCCGCTCCGTTGAGGGGCCGCTGCACGAAATCAGCTACATCGACGTCCGGCGGCGGGCGCTGCAGCTCGCCAAGCGGCTGGAGCGCGACGGCATCCGCATCGGCGACCGCGTGGCGACGCTCGCCTGGAACACGTGGCGCCACCTCGAGTCCTGGTACGGCATCACCGGAATCGGCGCGATCTACCACACGGTCAATCCTCGCCTGTTCGAGGACCAGATCGTCTACATCATGAACCACGCGGAGGACCGGATCCTCTTCCTCGACCTGACCTTCGTGCCCATGGTCGAGAAGATGGCACCGCGCCTCAACACGGTGGAGCGCTACGTCATCCTCACGGACGGCGCCCACATGCCGGCGACCTCGCTGAAGAATGCCGTCGCCTACGAGGACTACATCGCCGAGGCGGACAGCGACTTCGGCTGGAAGGCCTTCGACGAGCGCACGGCGGCCGGCCTCTGCTACACCTCCGGCACCACCGGCAACCCCAAAGGCGTGCTCTACACGCACCGCTCCAACGTGCTGCATGCCATGGCCGTGCTGCCCGTCGAGGCCATGGGGCTCTCCCCGACCGACCGCGTGCTGCCCATCGTGCCGCTGTTCCACGCCAACTCGTGGTCGCTCGCCTTCTCGGTGCCGATGGCCGGCGCGACGATGGTCATGCCCGGCGCGAAACTTGACGGCGCCTCGGTCTATGACCTTCTGGAAAGCCAGCGCGTCACCATCTCGGCCGCCGTGCCGACGGTGTGGCTCGGGCTGCTGGCCTTCCTCGAGCAGCAGGGCAAGCGGCTGACGACGCTGAACCGCGTCTTCATCGGCGGCGCGGCCTGCCCGCGGGCGATGACCGAGGCCTTCGAGCGCAAGTACGGCGTCACCGTGGTGCACGCCTGGGGCATGACCGAGATGAGCCCCATCGGCTCGGTCTGCCAGGTGAAGCCGGAACTCGGCAACCTCTCCGGTGACGCGCTCTACGACCTCAAGATGAAGCAGGGCTACGCGCCCTTCACCGTTGAGATGAAGATCACCGACGACGAGGGCAAGCGCATGCCGCACGACGGGAAGGCCTTCGGCCGCCTGAAGGTGCGCGGGCCCGCGGTCTCCAGCGCCTACTTCAAGGGCGAGGGCGGCAACATCCTCGACGAGGAGGGCTTCTTCGATACCGGCGACGTCGCCACCATCGACGCGCACGGCTACATGCAGATCACCGACCGCGCCAAGGACGTGATCAAGTCGGGCGGCGAGTGGATCTCGTCCATCGACCTCGAGAACCTCGCGGTCGGCCATCCCGAAGTCGCCGAGGCGGCGGTGATCGGCGTGCCGCACCCCAAGTGGGACGAGCGGCCGCTGCTCATCGTGGTGCCGAAGCCCGGCACCAACCCCACGCGCGACTCGCTGCTGGCCTACATGGACGGCAAGATCGCCAAGTGGTGGATGCCGGACGACGTCGTCTTCGTGGAGCAGATCCCCCACACCGCCACCGGCAAGATCCAGAAGACCACCCTGCGCAAGGACTTCCAGGGCTACCGCCTGCCGACGACGTAGGCGCCGGGCCCCCTGCGCCCGTCCCAGCCGCGTCCGGGATCGCCGAGCTCTCCCTTCTCCCCGCGGGCGGGGAGAAGGGAGCGGCAACGCCGCTGCGGTTCCTCAGCCGTGCGCCGGCGGCTCGGCCGCCGTCTTCCCGCGTCCGACGAAGGCGTGGCCCTTTTCGCGCAGCTGCTGCGCGACGCGGTAGAGCCCGGGGATCAGGAAGATGCCGACGATGGAGGCGGCCAGCATGCCGCCGAAGACGGCGGACCCCACGGCCTGCCGGCTGGCGGCGCCCGCGCCCTGCGCGATCACGAGCGGCACCAGCCCGAGGATGAAGGCGAAGCTCGTCATCATCACGGCGCGGAAGCGCAGGTGCGCCGCCTCGAGCGCCGCGTCGACGATCTCCTTGCCGTGGCTGCGCGCCTCCATGGCGAACTCGAAGATGAGGATGGCGTTCTTGGCGGCAAGCGCCACCAGCACGACGAGGCCGATCTGGGCGTAGAGGTTGTTGTCGAGGCCCATCAGCAGCAGGAAGCCCATGGCGCCCGCCACCGCGACGCCGACGGACAGCATCACCGCCACCGGGAGTGACCAGCTCTCGTAGAGCGCGACGAGGAACAGGTAGGCGAACAGGATCGACAGGGCGAAGATGAAGCCCGTCTTCCCCGCCGCCTCCTTCTCCTGCAGCGCCGTGCCCGTCCACGCGAAGCCGAATCCGGCCGGCAGCGTCTTCTCGGAGATGCGCTCCATCGCGGCGAGCGCCGTGCCGGACGCCACGCCCTGCCGCGGCTCGCCGTTGATCGTCGTCGAGCGCAGGTTGTTGTAGCGCACGAGGCTCGCGGTGGAGACCTGCAGGCTGGTCGAGGCGAAGGCCCGCAGCGGGACCATCTCGCCGCGGGTGTTGCGGACGTTCACCCGGTAGATGTCGTCGGCCGCCATGCGGTCCTCGGCCCGGGCCTGCAGCATGACCGACCAGGTCCGGCCGAACTGATTGTAGTCGTTGACGTAGTATCCGCCGAGCGTGGCCTGCAGGGCGGCGAAGACGTGTGACAGGTCGAGGCCGAGCTGCTGCAGCCGCTCGCGGTCGAGGTCGAGCTGCAGCTGCGGCGTGGACACGGCGAAGCTGGTGCGGACCGCGGCGAGGTCGGGGTCCTGGTTGGCGTTGAACACGAGGCCGCGGGCCGCCTGCGCCAGCGTCTCCACCGACGCGCCCTGCAGGTCGAGGAGCTGGTACTCGAAGCCCGAGCCGGTGCCGAGACCGATGATCGGCGGCAGGTTGAACGGGAAGGTGATGCCCGCGGCAATGGCGTTGAGCTTCGGCTGCAGCCGCCGGATCATCGCCTGCACGCTCTGCGGCTGCCCCGTCTCCTTCGCCAGCTTCTGCCGCTCCTCGAAGGACTTCAGGCCGGCGATGAAGGAGGCGCGGTTGGAAAGGACGAGTCCCTCGGTGATCGAGTTGCCGCTGATGGTGATGAGGTTGGCGACGCCCGGCTCGCTGCGAAGAATCTCCGCTACCGCCGACGCCACCTCCTTCGTGCGGTTGACGGAGGCGCCGGGGGGCAGCTGCAGCTCCGCCATGAAGGCGCCCTGGTCCTCGTCGGGGAGGAAGCCGGTGGGCGTGATCTTGCCGAACCAGCCGGCGAGCGCCAGCGACACCACGAGGAGACCGAGCGTGAGCGCGACCCGCCGCACGAGCACGCGGCACCCGGCGACGTAGCCGTCGCGGGCCTTGTCGATTCCCGCCTGCATGCGACGCACGATGCCGATCGGCTTCATGCCGTGCTTGAGCAGGATCGAGCACAGGGCCGGCGAGAGCGACAGGGCGTTCACCGCCGAGATCAGCATCGCCACCGACACGGCGACGGCGAACTGCTGGTAGAGCTGGCCGGTGATCCCGGGGATGAACGCCGTCGGCACGAACACCGACAGCAGCACGAGCGTGATGGCGATGATCGGCCCCGTGATCTCGCCCATCGCCTTCTTCGTCGCCTCGGCGGGCGAAAGCTCGGGATGCTCGTGCAGCACGCGCTCGACGTTCTCGACCACCACGATGGCGTCGTCGACGACGATGCCGATGGCGAGCACGAGCGCCAGCAGCGACACGGTGTTGGCCGAGAAGCCCAGCGCGAGCATCACCGCGAAGGTGCCGACGAGCGAGACCGGCACGGCGATGATCGGGACCAGCGTCGCCCGCAGGCTGCCGAGGAAGATGAAGACGACGATGCCGACCAGCACGAAGGCCTCGACGAGGGTGCGGATGACCTCGTTGATCGTGTCCTTCACGAAGACGGTGGTGTCGTAGATGACCTCGACGTCCATGTCCTCCGGGAAGCGCTTCTTCATCTCTCCGATGGCCTTGCGGATGCCCTCCGCCACGGCCACGGCGTTCGCGCCGGGCGCCTGGTAGATGCCGATCGCCGCCCCCGGACGACCGTTGAGGAAGCTCTCCGCGTCGAGTCGCCGCGCCCCGATGGAGACGTCCGCCACGTCGCGCACGCGCACCGTGCTGCCGTCCGGGTTGGCCCGCACGATGATGGCGCCGAACTCCTCCGGCGTGCTGAGCCGACCCTGGGTGGTGATCGTCAGCTGGAACTGAGTGTCGGAGGTGAGGGGCGCGGCACCGATGCGGCCGACGGCGGCCTGCGCGTTCTGGGACTGGACCGCGCGGATCAGGTCGCCCGGCGTCAGCGACAGCGCCGTGAGGCGCTCGACGTTGACGTTGATGTTCATCGCGTAGTCGAGCGGCCCGAACAGGGTCACGCTGCCCACGCCCGGCACGCGGCCCAGCGTGTCGAGCATGTTGATGGTCACGTAGTTCGACAGGAACAACCCGTCGAAGGTGCCCTTCGGCGAGTACACCACCGGGACCTGCAGCAGCGCCGAGGAGGCCTTCGCGACGGTCACGCCCGAGCGCTGCACCTCCTGCGGGAGCTTCGGCAGGGCGAGCTGCACGCGGTTGAGCACGTTGACCGCGTTCATGTCCGGGTCGGAGCCGACCTCGAACGACACCGACAGGCTGTAGCTGCCGTCGTTGCCGGACGTCGACTTCATGTACAGCATCTTGTCGACGCCGTTGACCTGCTGCTCGATCAGCTGCGCGATCGTCTGCTCCACCACCTGCGCCGAGGCGCCCTGGTAGCTCGCCTTCACCGACACCTGCGGCGGCACGATGTCCGGGAACTGCGCCACCGGGATGCGGAAGATGGCGAGCAGGCCCGCGATCGTGATCACGATCGAGATCACGAAGGCCATCCGGGGCCTGTCGACGAAGACGGCGGAGATCATGGGCGGGTCCTGTCGAGGCTGCGGGCGGTCAGCTGCGCGGGGCGGCGGGCGCCAGCGACGGCGCCACCTGCATGCCCGGCCTCACCCGCACGAGGCCCTCGACTATGACGCGGTCGCCGGCATTGAGGCCCTTCTCGACGACGCTGAGCCCCGAGCGCTGCGCGCCGAGCTGAAGCCGCCGGACCTCGACCTTGTCGCCCTGTCCCACGATCAGGACGAACGGTCCCTGCTGGTCGATGGCGACGGCCGCCGAGGGCACGACGAGCCGCTCCTCCGGCTCGCCCACGTCGAGGATGACGCGGACCGAGGAGCCGTCGATGAGCGTACCCTTCGGGTTCGGGATCGTCGCGCGGGCGGTGACGCTGTCGGTCCCCTGGTTCGCGGCGACGTCGAGCAGCTGGATGCGGCCGGTCTGGTCGTACATCGTGCCGTCCGCCAGTCGCAGCCGCACGATGATCTTCTCCGGCACGCCGCCGGCCCGCTGCCGGGCCTGCAGCAGCTCGCGCTGGGTGACCGGGAAGGTGACGTTGATCGGATCGATGCTGACGATCGTCGCCAGCGTCCCGGTCGCGGGGTTCACGAGGTTCCCCGGCGTCACCGCGGCCTGGCCGATCCGCCCGTCGATCGGGGCGATGATGTTCGTGTAGGAAAGGTCGATCTCGGCGGAACGCAGCGCAGCCTTGGCCTTGGCGATGTCGGCCTTGGCCTTCGCCTCCTCGGCGATGCGCTGGTCGAGCGTCGCGGTGGGCGCATTGCCGCGCTCGGCCAGTTCCCGGGTTCGCGCCAGCTGCACAACGGCGTTGGCCTCGATCGCCTCGGTCGAGGCGACGTCGGCCTTGCGCTGCTCGACGGTGGCCTCGTAGGGCGCCTTGTCGATGACGAAGAGGACGTCGCCCTTCTTCACCATCTGCCCTTCCTTGAAGCGCTGCTCGGTCAGGAACCCCTCGACGCGGGCCCGCAGGTCCACCTTCTCGGCGGCCTGGACGCGGCCGAGGAAGTCTGCCGTGGTCGAGACCGCCTGCATCGCGGCCGGTGTCACCAGCACGGCAGGAAGCTGTTGCTGCGTCTGGGCACCGGCGACCGCCGGGATCATGGCCACGATCGACAGTGCGGCGTGCCGGACTACGGACCTGATCATCGGGACTCCCCTCGCTGCAGGCCCCCTTTTTGGACTGGAGGCTCCGCCGCGTCCACCCTCGAGCTCAGGTCCTGTCCGTCGTGGCGAGCAGCGCGGCCACGTCGTCCCGGAGCCGGGGGAGGAGCTCTTCCGCGAACCAGGGGTGGCGCTTCAACCACGCATTGTTGCGCCAGGAGGGATGGGGGAGGGGATAAATGCCCGTCTCCGCGCGGATTTTCTCCCACTTCCCCACGGTCTCGCCCAAGGTCCTGCCGAGCAGGTCGGCGCGTCCCAGCCGGCGCAGGTGGTAGGCCTGGGCGTGGTAGCCAAGCGCGACGACGAGCCGCGCCCTCGGCATGAGCGCGAACAGCCGGTCGTGCCAGGTGGCGGCACACTCGCGCCGCGGCGGCAGGTCGGCGCCCTTCGAGTCGTAGCCGGGAAAGCAGAAGCCCATCGGGACGACGGCGAAGCGGTCGGTGTCGTAGAAGGTCTCCTCGTCGACGCCGAGCCATTCCCTCAGCCGCACGCCCGAGGGGTCGGTGAAGGGCCGCCCGCTGCCGTGGACACGAATGCCGGGGGCCTGGCCGCACACCAGGACGGGGGCGAGGCCGGCGCCGACGCGCACCACCGGGCGCGGCTCATGCGGCAGCGGACGCCCGCGCGGCGTCTCGACGCAGATCCGGCACGCGGCGATGCGGGCCAGCAGGTCGTCGAGGGTCTCGCTGGGCATCAGGCCTTGGCGCTGGGCCGCTCCGACACGGCGGCATGCCAGCGCAGGAGGTGGACGTGGTCCTCCGGCACCCGGATGCGCGTCGGTCGCATGAAGTCGACCGCGCAGAGCGCCGTGATGTCCGCGATCGAGTAGGCGTCCCCGGCGATGAACTCCCGCCCGGCGAGTTCGCGGTCGAGGAAGGCGAGGTGCTCCATCATGCGGGGCTTGTTGGCCTCGCCCCAGGCCGGCATCTGCTCTTCCATCGCGGCCATGGCGGGGTGGAGGTGCCGGAACACCGCGGCGACGCTGGCGAAGAGCCCGAGCTCGACTCGCCGGTTCCACATCTCGACGAAGGCCTTCTCCCGCGCCGATCGGCCGAAAAGAGCGGGCTCGGGCTGCAACTCCTCGAAATAGCGGCAGATCGCCACCGATTCCGTCAGCACCGCTCCGTCGTCGAGGACCAGGGCCGGCGTGCGCTGGAGCGGATTGAGGCGGGTGAAATCCTCGGCCTTCTGCTCCAGTTTCGCGAGATCGATCGTCTCCGTGGGTACGGAGATGCCCTTCTCGGCGAGGAAGATGCGGACGCGCCTCGGGTTGGGCGCGAAGACGGAGTCGTAGAGTTTCATGCGCCGACCCCACCATGGGCGGGCCATGCGGTCAACGGCGGGGAGGCCGCGTCTGGGCGATCGGGGCAGTCAGGGCCTGGGGTGGCGCCCCCTCCAGGCCGACGGCGGCTCGAAGCGCATGGCCCAGATCCCCCGCCGCGCCTGGCGCGCCTCCGCCTCGTCGGCTTCGTACCGGCCGAACGAGACGGCAAGCCCGCGGCGAACCATTTCCCGGTTGATGTCGAGGTCGCCGGCGCGGCAGAGCGCCAGGCCCCGGCCGAAGCGGTCCTCGCGGCCGACGCGGCACTGCACGGGGCCAGACGCGGACATGCCGGCCAGCCCTTCCCTGGCCATGCGCCCGCAGGCCACCTCGCCCTTTTCGGCAAGGCAGGTCTGCGCCAGCTCGGGCGCGTCGATGCCCTCGAGCCGCAGTTCGACGCCGGCGAGCCTCAGGCTGTCACCGTCGATGACGCTGACCGCCCCGGCGAGATCCTGCCGCCGTTCCAGCCATGTCTGAAGCGGGCCCAGCCGCGCGAGGAGCCCCGAGACGACGACCGCGAGCGCGGCCGTGACGAGTACACGGACCGGCCGGCGAAGGATCCTGCTCATGAAGGATTCAGGCTGAACGAAAGCAATTCGAGCGGTCGAAGCATCCCGACGTTAACTCTTTTGGGACATGGTCCCCATGGGGAGCCGCACCGGGGCCGGAGCGGCAGGGACAATGACTGACCTTACGCCAGAAATCATCCAGCGGGGACGCGGCGCAGACCCCGCCACGGTGGCCCGCCGCCGGCAGGTGACGTCGGAATTGCGCGCCGTGCGCGAGAAACTGACGTCGAGCAGCGGGCTCGAGCGCGCCTTCGAGCACGAGCTGCTCCGCCTCTATGCCGAGACGCAGCGGGGCAGCCTCACGGCGATGCTCCTGCTGGCGCTCGTGGTGGGCGTCACCTGCAAGATCTGGCTCGACGTCCCCAGCATCCTGCGCTGGATGGTGGTCGCAACCTCCGCGATCGCGGTCTCGACGGTGATCGCGGGCCGCTTCCTCAGGATGGACCCGGAGAAGGCCTCCACGGCGACGTGGCGCCGAATCTTCGCGCTGTCGTCCCTGCTGAACGGCCTGAGCTGGTCGATCCTGATCAACCTGCTGCTGCAGGTCGACAGCCCCGAGGCGCGCACCTTCCTGTTGTTCCTCGGCCTCCTCGTGACCGCCGTCACGGTGATGCTGTCGTTCAACCTGCCACTGAGCGTCTACGCCGGCATCCTGCCGATCACGGCGGTGATCACGGCGCACCTCGCCGTGGCGCCGGGCGAGATCGAATGGACGGCCATGGTGGCGATGGCGGTCGGCGGACAGCTCTATTTCGCGTCCCTGTCGAAGCGGCTCTATTCGACGACGCTCGCATCGATGGAATTCCGTGCCGAGAAGGACGCCCTCATCGCGGAGCTGGAACAGGCGAAGGCGAACTCGGACGAGGCCAGGCGCCGCGCCGAGGAGGCGAACGTCGCCAAGTCGCACTTCCTCGCGACCATGAGCCACGAGCTGCGCACGCCGCTCAACGCCATCCTGGGTTTCTCCGAGGTGATGAAGTCCGAGCTCTTCGGCCAGCACCAGGTGCCGGCCTATCGTGAGTACTCCAACGACATCCACGCGTCGGGTCAGCTCCTGCTCGACATCATCAACGAGATCCTCGACCTCTCGCGCATCGAGGCCGGGCGCTACGAGCTCAAGGAGGAGGCGATCAGCCTCGTCCATGTGGTGGAGGACTGCCGGCACATGCTGCAGATGCGGGCGAGGAGCCGCTCGATCACCATCCGCGAGAGCGTCGAGAAGGACCTCCCGCGGCTCTGGGCCGACGAGCGCGCCGTGCGCCAGATCGCGCTGAACCTGCTCTCCAACGCCATCAAGTTCACGCCGCAGGGCGGCGAGGTGGTGATCAAGATCGGCTGGACCGCTGCGGGCGGCCAGTATCTCAGCGTCAAGGACAACGGCCCCGGCATTCCCGAGGAGGAGATCCCGGTGGTGCTGCAGTCCTTCGGGCGCGGCTCTCTCGCCATCAAGACGGCGGAACAGGGCACGGGGCTCGGCCTGCCCATCGTCAAGGGCCTCATCGACATGCACGGGGGCACGCTGACGCTGAATTCCGTTCTGCGCGAGGGCACGGACGCCATCGTGACCTTCCCCGCATCGCGGGTGATGGACACGGTTCCCCCGGTCGACGATCGGGGAGACGTCCGCCCGCCCCAGGCTCCGCCGACGCTGCGGCGCCAGCGGGCCGCCTGACGGCTCAATCCTTCCCGCTGACGCCGGCCTGCGAGAACGTCGCCATATCGCGGTGGCAGGCCAGCGCTGCCCGGATCAGGCCCATCGCCAGCGCCGCTCCGCTGCCCTCCCCGAGTCGCATCCCGAGGTCGAGGAGCGGCGGCTTGCCGAGCCGTTCCAGCACCTCCGCATGGGCCCCCTCCGCCGAGCGGTGGCCGGCGACGCAGTGGTCGATGCTGGCGGGATCGAGCGCATGGAGCACGGCCGCGGCCGAGGTCGCCACGTAGCCGTCGAGCACGACGGGCACCCGCTGGAGGCGCGCCGCGAGGATGGCCCCCGCCATGGCCGCGATCTCGCGCCCGCCGACGCGGCGCAGCACCTCGAGCGGGTCCTCGAGATGCCCGGCGTGGGTGGCGAGCGCCGCCTCGACGGCTCGCACCTTGCGCGAGAGCCCCGCGTCGTCCACGCCCGTCCCCCGGCCGACGAACCGGGCCGGGTCGCCGCCGTACAGCGCCGCGTAGATGGCCGCCGCGACGGTGGTGTTGCCGATGCCCATCTCGCCGACGCCGAGCAGGTCGGTGCCGCCCGCAATCGCCTCCATGCCGAAGGCCATGGTGGCCACGCACGCCTTCTCGTCGAGCGCCGCCTCGCGCGTGATGTCGCCCGTGGGAATGTCGAGGGCGAGGTCGAACACCTTGAATCCGAGGTCGTGGGTCGCGCAGATCTGGTTGATCGCGGCGCCGCCGGCGGAAAAGTTCTCCAGCATCTGCCGCGTGACCGCCTGCGGGAAGGCCGAGACGCCCTGCGCCACCACGCCGTGGTTTCCGGCGAACACGCACACGAGCGGCCGCAGGATCTCCGGCATGGGCTTCGCCTGCCAGCGTGCCAGCCACTCGACGAGGCTTTCCAGCCGCCCGAGCGAGCCGGCCGGCTTGGTCAGCTGCGCGTCGCGCGCCCGGGCCGCGGCCGCCGAGGCCTCGTCGCCCTCCGGCAGGATGGACATCAGGCCGCGGATGTCGTCGAAAGGCGTGCCGCCCGGTGTCGGACCCATGCTGCATACTCGCTGTCACGCCGGCGGGATTCGCGCGGCGGACTGCCATAGCAAGCACGGCGGAGGCCGGGAACCCCGATGAACGACGCACAGCCCCGCCCGGTGGGCCCACTCGTTGCGCTGGCGCAATGCCTGCGCTTTTACTCCCGGTTGCCGATCCCGCGGATGCCCGGCGAGACGGACCCCCACGCCCTCCCGGACTTCACCCGCGTCGTCCGCATGCTGCCGGTGGCGGGGGCGCTGCTGGGCATGGTGGGGGCCCTGGCGCTCGCTTTCGCGCATGGCCTGGGTCTTCCGGCGGCGCTGGCGGCGACCTGCGCCATCGCGGCGACCGTTGCCTCGACCGGCGCCTTCCACGAGGACGGGCTCGCCGACACGGCTGACGGCTTCGGCGGCGGCGCCACGCCCGCCCGGCGCCTCGAGATCATGACGGACAGCCGCATCGGCACCTTCGGCGGTGCGGCGCTGGTGCTGTCGCTGCTGGGGCGCGTGCTGCTCGTCGCCGCGCTCGTCGACCAGAAGGGGTGGGGGCCGGCGGCGCTCGCCATGGTGGCGGCCGGCGCGGTGTCGCGGGTCGCCGGCCTCGGGCTCATCTGGCACCTGCCCAACGCCAAGCCGGACGGCAAGTCCGCCGCCGTCGGCCGCCCGACCGACGCCACCATGCTGCACGCCGCCGTGCTGGCGGCGGTCATCGGGCTCGTTCTCCTGCTCCCGGCCTACGGGCCCGTCCGTGCCGGATTCGCGCTGGCGCTCGCGGCGGCGGTCGCGATCCCGCTCGCTGCCCTGTCCCGCCGCATGATCGGCGGGCAGACCGGCGACGTCGCCGGCGCTGCGACGCAGGCGTCCGAGATCGTGCTGCTGCTGGCGCTTGTCGCCAGACCCTGATCCGGCACGCCCTGAGCCTTCAGGCGATGATGCCGAGGAGGAAGCGCAGGCACACCACCATCAGGAAGAGGCCGAAGGCCACTTCCAGCCGCCGCTTCGACAGCTTGTGGGCGAGGTGCACGCCCAGCGGCGCCGTCCAGATGCTGGTTGGGATCAGCAGCGCTGCGCCGAGCACCGACACGTAGCCGAGCGACAGCGGCGGCAGCACGGCGCCGGCGCCGATGTTGAGCCAGTCGGCCATCTTCGGCCATCCGGCATAGACGTAGCCGATGGCGCCGGGAATCGAGATCAGCACGCCGAGCCCCGACGAGGTTGCCACCGCCTGGTGGATCGGCCGCCCGTAGAAGGTCATGAACAGGTTCGACAGCTGCCCGCCGCCGATGCCCATAAGCGCCGACAGCACGCCGATCAGCAGCCCGTAGAACTGCATCAGCAGCCCGCCCGGGAGGTCGTTGCCGAGCATCCAGCTGTCCCGGCCGAAGAGCAGGCGGATGGCGCTGGCGCCGGCCACCAGGACGAAAACGGCCTTGAACAGGTCCGGCGGGGCGTAGCGTGCCGCCGCCGAGCCGACGACCACGCCGATGACGACCGGCAGCGCCCAGGTCTTCAGGATCGAGAGGTCCACCGCCCCCTTCGCGCGGTGCGCGCGGAACGAGCGGATCGAGGTGGGGATGATCACCGCCAGCGAGGTGCCGACAGCCAGCGGCATCCGGATGTCCTCGGGGATGCCCTGCAGCCGGAACATCTCGTAGAGCACCGGCACGATGATCGCGCCGCCGCCCACGCCGAACACGCCGGCCAGCAGCCCGGTCAAGGCGCCCGCCGCCAAGAGGCCGACGGCCAGGAAGGCGAGCTGGGCATAGGCGACGTCATGGAACATGGGGGACACCCTCGGAAGGCGATGCGGCCGGCACGCGGCGCGCCCCCCTTGCGGCATTTCCCCGCGAAGGGCAAGCGTGACCTGCGCGAGGCTGGCTCGCGCGGGGAGACGGTCACTCCAGTTGACGGCAGAAGAGTCGCCGGAGCCGCTCGCGCCTACGCCCCGACCCGCAGCCGCTGCACGGCCTCCACGACCAGCCCCTCGAGCCCCTGTCCGCCGGCATCCACGTGGGCGAACAGCTGCTCGCGCATGGGGCGGGCCCAGAACTGGCGGATGTGGCCCGCGATGCCCTCGACCGCCGTGTCGTGCGGATAGGAGCGGAAGAAGGCGGCGATCTGGTTCGCCATGTGGACCATGCGGTCGGTGGTCATGCTCCGGCTCCGCCTGTCACTCCGCCGCCTCGGGGACGGGGACGGGGCCGTGGTCGATGCGCGTCAGCGCGACGTCCTCGGCGTCGTGCTGCTCCTGCCAGCCGGAGCGGTGGTTGGTGCGGCGCACCTGCACGGCCGTGACCTTGTACTCAGGGCAGTTCGTCGCCCAGTCGGAGTAGTCCGTCGTCACGACGTTGGCGCCGCTGCGGGCGTGGTGGAACGTCGTGTACACGACGCCCGGTTGCATCCGCTCGGTGATGTGGGCGCGCAGCGCGATGTCGCCGGAGCGGGACTGGAGGGCGACGAGGTCGCCGTCGCGGATGCCGCGGCTCTCGGCGTCGAAGGGGTGGATCTCCAGCACGTCCTCGTCATGCCAGACGGTGTTGGCGGTGCGCCGCGTCTGCGCGCCGACATTGTACTGGCTGAGGATGCGGCCGGTGGTGAGGATGAGCGGGAACTTCGGCCCCGTGCGCTCGTCGGTGGGTACGAAGTCCGTGATCATGAACTTGCCGAGCCCGCGCACGAAGCGGTCGACATGCATGATGGGCGTGCCCGTGGGCGCCTTGTCGTTGCAGGGCCACTGGATCGAGCCGAGTTCCTCCAGCTTCGCGTAGCTGACGCCGGCGAAGGTGGGGGTCAGCGCGGCGATCTCATCCATGATTTCGGAGGGGTGCGCATAGTGCATCGGGTAGCCGAGCGCCTCGGCGAGCTTCAGCGTCACCTCCCAGTCCGCGAGGCCCGCGAGCGGCGCCATCACCTTCCGCACCGGGCTGATGCGGCGCTCGGCGTTGGTGAAGGTGCCGTCCTTCTCGAGGAAGGAGGAGCCCGGCAGGAAGACGTGGGCGTACTTCGCCGTTTCGTTGAGGAAGATGTCCTGCACGACGATGCACTCCATCGCCTTCAGGCCGTCCACCACGTGCTGCGTGTTGGGATCGGACTGGGCGATGTCCTCGCCCTGGCAATAGAGGCCCTTGAACGTGCCCCCCACCGCCTCGTCGAGCATGTTGGGGATGCGCAGACCCGGCTCCGACGACAGCGGCCGGCCCCACAGCGTCTCGAACATCTCCCGCGTCGCGTCGTCGGCGACGTGCCGGTAGCCGGAGAACTCGTGAGGGAACGAGCCCATGTCGCACGAGCCCTGCACGTTGTTCTGGCCGCGCAGCGGGTTCACGCCGACGCCGTCGCGCCCGATGTTGCCGGTCGCCATGGCGAGGTTCGCCATCGCCATCACCATGGTCGAGCCCTGCGAGTGCTCGGTGACGCCGAGGCCGTAGTAGATGGCCGCGTTGCCGCCGGTCGCGTAAAGCCGCGCCGCCGCTCGGACCTCCGGCGCCGGGACGCCCGTCAGCGCCTGCGTCGCCTCCGGCGAATGCCGCTCCTCCGCGATGAAGCGCGCCCAGACCTCGAAGTCGCCGAGGTCGCAGCGCTCGCGCACGAAGGCCTCGTCGACGAGGCCCTCCGTCACGATGACGTGGGCCATGGCGTTGACGAGCGCCACGTTCGTGCCCGGCATCAACTGGAGGTGGTGCTCTGCGCGCACATGCGGCGACTGCACGAGGTCGATGCGCCGCGGGTCGATGACGATGAGGCGGGCGCCCTGCCGCAGCCGCTTCTTCAGCCGCGAGGCGAAGACGGGGTGCCCGTCCGTGGGATTCGCGCCGATGACGAGCACCACGTCCGACTGCCCGACGGAGCGGAAGTCCTGGGTGCCGGCCGACGTGCCGAAGGTCGTGCGCAGGCCGTAGCCCGTGGGCGAGTGGCAGACGCGGGCGCAGGTGTCGACGTTGTTGTTGCCGAAGCCGGCGCGGATCAGCTTCTGGACGAGGAAGGTCTCCTCGTTGGTGCAGCGCGAGGAGGTGATGCCGCCGATGGCGTCCTTGCCGTAGGTCGCCTGGATGCGGCGGAACTCGCCCGCCGCGTGGGCGATCGCCTCCTCCCAGCTCACCTCGCGCCACGGGTCGGTGATCTTCTCGCGGATCATCGGCTTGGTGATGCGGTCCTTGTGGGTCGCGTAGCCCCAGGCGAAGCGGCCCTTGACGCAGGAGTGGCCCTCGTTCGCCTTGCCGCCCTTGTAGGGCACCATGCGCACGACGCGGTCGCCCTGCATCTCGGCCTTGAAGGAGCAGCCGACGCCGCAATAGGCGCAGGTGGTGACGACGGAGTGCTCCGGCTGGCCCATCTCGACCACGCTCTTCTCGACGAGCGTCGCAGTGGGGCAGGCCTGCACGCAGGCGCCGCACGACACGCACTCCGAGCCGAGGAAATCGGATCCGCCGGGCGACACGGCGCTGGCGAAGCCGCGCCCGTCGATGGTCAGCGCAAACGTGCCCTGCACCTCCTCGCAGGCCCGCACGCAGCGCGAGCAGACGATGCACTTCGCCGGGTCGAACTGGAAGTAGGGGTTCGACTGGTCCTTGGGCGCGTCGAAATGGTTGGCGCCCTCGTAGCCGTAGCGCACCTCGCGCAGGCCGACGGCGCCGGCCATGTCCTGCAGCTCGCAGTCGCCGTTGGCGGCGCAGGTGAGGCAGTCGAGCGGGTGGTCGGAGATGTAGAGCTCCATTACCCCCTTGCGCAGCTTCGCCAGCCGGTCGGTCTGGGTGCGCACGACCATGCCGTTCTCGGCCGGCGTGGTGCAGGAGGCCGGGGTGCCGCGGCGGCCCTCGATCTCGACGAGGCAGAGCCGGCAGGACCCGAAGGCCTCCAGCATGTCGGTGGCGCAGAGCTTCGGGATCTTCGTCCCCATGCTCATCGCTGCCGCCATCACCGAGGTGCCGGTGGGAACGGTGACGCTCTGGCCGTCGATGGTCAGGGTGACGCTCGTCTCCGCGACGCGGATCGGCGTGCCGGTGTCGATTTCCTTGATGAGCGGCATGGCTGCCTCCTCACTCCGCCGCGCGCAGAATCGGGCGCGGCGCGAAATCCTCGGGGAAATGGTCGAGCGCGCTCTTCACCGGCAAGGGCGTGAGCCCCCCCAGCGCGCAGAGCGAGGCGTCGGTCATGAGTGTGAGCAGGTCGTCGAGCACGGCGCGGTTCGCCTCGCGCTCCTCGCCGGCCACGATCCGGTCGATCACCTCGACGCCGCGCGTCGAGCCGATGCGGCAGGGCGTGCACTTGCCGCAGCTCTCCAGGGCACAGAACGCCATGGCGAAGCGGGCCTGCTTCGCCATGTCGACCGTGTCGTCGAACACGACGAGGCCGCCATGGCCGAGCATCCCGCCCACCGACGCCAGCGCCTCGTAGTCGAGCGGCGTGTCGAGCAGGGACGCGGGCAGGTAGGCGCCGAGCGGACCGCCCACCTGCACGGCCCGAACGGGTCGGCCCGAGGCCGTGCCGCCGCCGAGGTCCTCGACGATCTCGCGCAGCGTCATGCCGAACGCGGTCTCGAAGAGGCCGCCGCGCTTCACGTTCCCGGCGATCTGCACCGGCAGCGTCCCGCGCGAGCGGCCCATGCCGAAGGCGGCGTAGGCCGGTCCGCCATGGGCGAGGATCCACGGCACGGCGGCGAGGGACAGCACGTTGTTGACGACGGTCGGCTGGCCGAAGAGGCCCTGCAGCGCCGGCAGCGGCGGCTTCGCCCGCACCTGCCCGCGCTTGCCTTCCAGGCTTTCCAGCAGCGAGGTCTCCTCGCCGCAGATGTAGGCGCCGGCCCCGACCCTGACCTCGAGGTCGAAGGCGCGGCCGGACCCTGCGACGCTGTCGCCCAGGTGGCCGGTCCCGTAGGCCCGCGCCACCGCCTCCCGCAGCGTGCGGATGGCGTGGGGATACTCGGAGCGGATGTAGACGAAGCCTTTCGTCGCGCCGACCGCGAGGCCGGCGATGACCATGCCCTCGATGAGCAGGAAGGGATCGCCCTCCATCAGCATTCGGTCGGCGAAGGTGCCGCTGTCGCCCTCGTCGGCGTTGCAGACGATGTACTTCTGCTCCGCCTGCGCCTTGAGCACCGTGTTCCACTTGATGCCGGTCGGGAATCCGGCCCCGCCGCGTCCGCGCAGGCCCGAGGCCGTGACGGCGTCGACGATCGCCTGCGGGCTCATGCCCAGCGCGGCCGAAAGGCCCTGCCACCCGCCGTGGGCCGCATGGTCGGCCGGCGACAGCGGGTCGATGATGCCGCAGCGCGCGAAGGTGAGGCGCTGCTGCCGCGGCATCCAGGCGAGGGCGTCGACCGGACCGAGCGCCAGCGGATGCGGCTCGCCCGTCGCGAGGCTGCGCAACAGCGACGGCACGTCGGCCGGCGTCACCGGGCCGTAGGCGTGCCGGACGCCATCCCGCTCCACTTCCAGCAGCGGCTCGAGCCAGAGCATGCCCCGCGTTCCCGTGCGGATCAGGGAGACCGGCATCCGTGACGTCGCCGCCTCAGCGAGGAGCGCGCCGGCGACGCGCTCGGCTCCCACCGCCAGCGCGGCCGCGTCGCGGGGGAGGAACAGCCGCAGCGTCATCGGCCGCCCTCCCGGCCGAGCGCGCGCTCGACGAGCGCGTCGAGCGTCGCGGTGTCGAGGCGGCCGACCGGCTCGCCGTCGATCATGGCGGCCGGCGCGACGGCGCACAGGCCAAGGCAATAGGTGTCCTCGACCGTCAGCCGGCCGTCCGGCGAGGTGGTGCCGGAGGAGATCCCGTGAGCGCTCGAAAGATGCGACGCGAGGCCCTCGCAGCCCATCGACTGGCAGGCCTCGGCCCGGCACAGCTTCAGGACGTGGCGACCGGCCGGGGCGCGGCGGAAGTCGTGGTAGAAGGTGACGACGCCGTGCACCTCCGCTCGGGACACGTTCAGCGCCTCCGCGACCAGCGGCAGCGCCGCGTCGTCGATGTAGCCGAAGTGCTCCTGCAGCGCGTGCAGCACCGGCAGCATCGCCCCGTCGAGATGCCGCAATCCGTCGATGATGCCCGCCGCGGCCTCGCGGTCGAACGTGTCGCGTTGGCTCATGCGTCTCCCCGATGGCCTTGCGGCCGACGCTCCCCCGACCATCAGCATACATCCCGCCGCGGCCAAACGATGTCCGCGCTGGCATCGAAACTTGCCGCCGCGCGACGCGATGGCGCCGTCAGGCTAGGGCAGGGGCGTTGAGACTTCGTGTGGAGGGGCGGTCGCCGGGGCGGCTCAGGCGGCTACGAGGCGACGGCGCCCGGCGATCCCGGACCTTGTGGACTTGCCGTTCGTCCCAATTTGATGCCAATGCGGATCGCCGGTCGCATCCCGATATCAGGGCCGGCCGTCCGGCCACCAGGAGTTCCCGCCGCAATGGCGTCCCACCCGAGTCACCGCTTCTCCGTCGCGCCCATGATGGACTGGACGGACCGCCACTGCCGGGCGTTCCACCGCCATCTCACGCGACGCGCGCTGCTCTACACGGAGATGGTGACGACGGGGGCGGTAATCCACGGCGACCGGGCCCGCATCCTCGGCTTCGACGCGCTGGAGCATCCCGTGGCGGTGCAACTCGGCGGCTCGTCCCCGCAGGATCTCGCCACCGCCGCCCGCATCTGCGAGGCGGAGGGGTACGTGGAGGTCAACCTCAACTGCGGCTGCCCGTCCGACCGCGTGCAGGACGGCCGCTTCGGCGCGTGCCTCATGCGCGAGCCGGCGCTGGTGGGCGAGTGCGTCGCCGCCATGAAGGCCGCCGTGCGCATCCCCGTGACGGTGAAGTGCCGCATCGGCGTCGACGAGCAGGATCCCGAGGCGGCGCTCGACGCGCTGGCCGACGCCGTCCGCGCGGCGGGCGTCGACGGGCTCGTCGTCCACGCCCGCAAGGCGTGGCTGCAGGGCCTGTCGCCCAAGGAGAACCGGGACATTCCCCCGCTCGACTATGGCCGCGTCCACCGGCTGAAGGCGCGATGGAGCGCGTCGGGCTGGCACCTGCCGGTGGTGCTCAACGGCGGCCTCGCGGATCTCGACGCGGCGCTGCCGCATCTCGACGCGCTCGACGGCGTCATGCTCGGCCGCGCCGCCTACCAGGATCCTGGCCTCTTGCTGGATGTCGATCGCCGCGTGTTCGGCGAGGAGGGGCCCGCCGCCGATGCCTTCGCCGCGCTGCAGGCGTTCGAGCCCTATGTCGCCGCCCGGCTCGCGGAGGGCACGCGGCTGCACGCCATCACCCGCCACATGCTCGGCCTGTTCAACGGCCGCCCGGGGGCCCGCGCCTGGCGCCGTCACCTCGCCACCGAGGGCGTGAAGCCGTCGGCGGGACTCGCGACGCTGCGCGAGGCGCTGGCCTTCGTCAGCCGCGAGCCGGCCGAGGCCGCCGCCTGAAACGACGAAAGGCCCGCACGGGCGGGCCTTTCTGAAGTGGTGTCCGGCTCCGTCGCCGCGTCAGCGCTCCAGGCGCGCGAACAGGCTGGACGTGTCCCAGCGCTGGCCGCCCATCTTCTGCACTTCGGCGTAGAACTGGTCGACGAGCGCCGTGACCGGCAGGTTGGCGCCGTTGCGGCGGGCCTCCTCGAGGCAGATTGACAGGTCCTTGCGCATCCAGTCGACGGCAAAGCCGAAGTCGAACTTGTTGGCATTCATCGTCTTGTAGCGGTTCTCCATCTGCCACGACTGCGCGGCGCCCTTGGAAATCGTCTCGATGACCGCCTCGACGTCGAGGCCGGCCTTGCGGGCGAAGTGGACGCCCTCCGACAGCGCCTGCACGAGGCCGGCGATGCAGATCTGGTTGACCATCTTGGTCAGCTGCCCGGCGCCGGACGGGCCGAGGCGCCGGCAGGCGCGGGCGAAGCTCATGATCACGGGCTCGGCGCGGGCGAAGGCCGCCTCGTCGCCGCCGCACATCACGGTCAGCACGCCGTTCTCGGCGCCGGCCTGCCCGCCGGAGACGGGCGCGTCGATGAAGGAGAAGCCACGCTTGGCCGCCTCGGCGGCGAGTTCGCGCGCCACTTCGGCCGAGGCCGTGGTGTTGTCGACGAAGACCGAGCCCTTCTCCATGGCGGCGAAGGCGCCGTCGGGACCGGTCGTCACCGAGCGCAGGTCGTCGTCGTTGCCGACGCAGGCGAAGACGAACTCCTGGCCCGCCGCCGCCTCGCGCGGGGTGCGGGCGGCCTTGCCGCCGTGCTCGGACACCCACTTCTCCGCCTTGGCGAAGGTGCGGTTGTAGACGGTGACCTCGTGGCCCTTGGAGGCGAGGTGGCGGGCCATGGGGTAGCCCATGACGCCCAGTCCGAGGAAAGCGACTTTCGCCATCGTGATCGTTGCTCCGATTGTCACACCGGCGTCCCGCCGGTGTCGCTGCGCGGCCTGAACGCGGTCAGGCGTGGCTCAGATGCCGCGTCAGGCGCCGTTCGGCAAGCGTCCAGACGCGGCGGATGATCTCCACGATCAGCAGATAGAGGATCGCGGCGAAGAGATACACCGTCAGGTCGAACGAACGGGCGAAGGCGAGGCGGGTCGTCCCCATCAGGTCGAAGATCGTGACGAGAGAGGCCACCGCCGACGACTTCACCATGATGACGAGCTCGTTGCCGAGCGGCCGCAGGGCCACCAGCGTCGCCTGCGGCATGACGATGGTGCGCAGGATAGCCGGGAAGCGCAGGCCGAGCGCCTTCGCCGCCTCCCATTGCCCGCGCGGCACGGACGCGATGGCGCCGCGGAAGATCTCGGCCTGGTAGGCGGCGGTATTGATGGTGAAGGTGAACGCGGCGCAGAAGAAGGCGTCGCGGAAATAGCCCCACAGCCCGACCGCCTCCAGCGCCGGCCGGAACTGCCCGGCCCCGTAGTAGACGAGGAACAGCTGGCACAGCAGCGGCGTGCCGCGGAAGAAGGTCGTGTAGCCGAGCGCGACGCGGGATGACACGGGGCCGCCGTAGAGCCGCACCAGCGCGACGAGGAAGCCCAGGATCACCCCGAGGCCGACCGAGATGCCGACGAGCTGGAGCGTCACCCACAGCCCGCCGAACATGCGGCAGCCGTAGTTCGTCACCGCCTCGTTGCCGATGATGTAGCCCGGCCACTCGCACCACGTCATCGCCCGCCTCCCGCGCCCGTGGCGAAGCCGCGGTTGCTGCGCCGCTCCAGCGCCGCGATGCCGGCGGCCGAGACGAGCGAGAAGACGAGGTAGATGAGGCAGGCGACGCCGAAGAACAGGAACGGCTCCTTCGTCACCACGTTCGCCCGCCCGGTCCAGAACATCAGGTCGGGCAGGGCGATGACCGAGATGAGCGACGTCTCCTTCAGCAGCACCATCCAGTTGTTGCCGAGCCCGGGCAGGGCCACGCGCATCAACTGCGGGAAGACGACGAGGCGGAAGGTCAACCCGCGGTTGAGGCCGAGCGCGAACGCTCCCTCCCGCTGGCCCTTGGGCACCGCGTTGAGCGCGCCCACCCACACCTCCGAGGAAAAGGCGGCCAGCACCATCCCCAGCGCGATCATGCCCGCGACGAAGGCCGGCATCTCGACCGAGCCGGAGAAGCCGAGCCCCTTCCACGCCTTCTGCAGGCCGATCTGCAGGCCGAAATAGACGATGTAGAGCGTCAGCAGCTCCGGCACGCCGCGGAAAACGGTCGTGTAGACCGTCGCGAGGCCCTTCAGCACCCGGCTCCCGGATCGCGAGGCAAGCGCGATCAGCAGCCCGAGCGCGAGGCCGAAGGGCAGGGTGGCCAGTGCCAGCAGGATCGTGACGAGCGCGCCGCCCACCAGTTCGTCCAGCCACCCCTTGTCGCCCCAGGACAGCAGGATCAGCACTTTGTCCATGGGCACGTCACGGGGTTTGGGGGCAGGCCGAAGATCATGGGCGGGACAGGCAAGGCGCATGCCGCGGGCGCGGCAGCCCCACTATGGACCGAACCCGCCGCCCCGCGCCAGCCTTGGGCGGTGCGGGGCGGGAATCGCGGTGGGCCGGGTCAGGCGGTCTTGCGGAACACCATGAGGGTTTCGAACTTCTCGACGAAGGCGAGGCGCCCCGCCGTGACCAGCTTGCCCACGTCGCGCTCGGCGACATCGTAGGCGTACGAGCCGGAATAGGTGAGCAGGCGCCCGCCCGGCTTCAGGTGGTCGACCATCAGCGAGGCAACCTCGAGGTCGGTCAGGCCGCCATAGGCGTCGTTCTTCTCGCTGCGGAACTCCCCGAGGTGGAAGGCGGTGATCACGTCGAACATCGGGAACAGCCGGGCATCCAGCTGGTAGATGTCACCGAAATAGGCCTTGTAGGTCTTCGACACCTCCGGTCGCTCGATGCAGAGCTTGACGTAGTCGTCGTACTCTTGCGGCGAGGCGGTGATACCGAGGACGGCGTTGTTCGACCCGTCCGTCGCCGTCTCGATGCCGACGACGTGATGCCCGCCCGTGCCGAAGTGGAAGATCGAGCCGTTGCGCAGGCCGTCCTTTCGCAGCCACTCGATGAAGTGGACGTCACATGGGCATTCCTGGACCCGCAGGCCCCAGTAGGCGTCCCAGTAGTGCAGCATCGGTGTCTCCGTATCGGGGGTCATGCGAGGTCCGTGGCTAGGCCGGCCGCGGCGGCCGGCGTGATGTGTCGGGAAAGACGAGCGAAAGCCCGGGCGCCGCCGGCGCCTCGGCCAGCGCGCTGCCGGCCGGCCCGGCGGTCAGCACCACGCGGCGGATGCCGCGGCCGGGAAGGCCATGGCGCGCGCCCACGACGATGAGGACGGCGTCCGCCAGCCCCTCGTCGAGTGCCGAGAGCAGGGCGTTCTGCGCGGCGTCGCCGAGCGCACTGAACGCCTCGTCCACGACGAGGATGTCCGGGCGCAGCAGCAGCATCCGGGCAACGGACAGCCGCTGCTGGTCGCCGGTCGAGAGCAGGGCCTCCCACCGGGCCGCGTGCCCGAGCCGCGGGATCTGGCCCTCCAGCCCCACCGCCGCGAGAGCCGCCGCCAACTCCTGGTGCGTCCGCGAGCCGATGGGCTGCGGGAAGAGCAGGGCGGCTTCCAGAGTGCCGTCCGGCACGAAGGGGTGGGACGACAGCACCGCCACCCGCGCGTCCTGCGGCAGCAGGACCGCGCCCGTCCCCCATGGCCACAGGCCCGCGATGGCCCGGGCCAGCACGCTCTTGCCGGTCCCGGCCTCGCCGTCGAGGTGGATGCGCTCGCCGGGCGCGGCGATGAGGTCCGCCTGCGCCACGATGGGGCGGCCCTCGCCGTCGGCCAGGCGCAGTCCGGCGACGTGAAGCGCGGCGTCGCCGCTCGGCCCGCGCAGCGGGGCGGTGCCCTCGGCCGCGCCGGGGGTGTCGAACGCGTCGGTCAGCTCGATCACGCGCCGTGCCGAGGCGAACCACTCGGCGACGCGCCAGTAGTTGTCGGCGAGCCACGCCATCGCGACCTGCACCTGCGCGAAGGCCGAGGCGAGCTGCATGACCTGCCCGAGAGACAACTCTCCGGCGAGGTACTTCGGCGCTGCGAGCACGAGGGGGACCACGGGGATGAGCGCCGTGTTGGCGTTCATCACCCATGTCACGCGCCCGTGCTGGCGCACGAGCGCCAGCCAATGACGCACCAGGCCGCCGTAGGTGTTGTCGAGCCCGGCGCGGGCCTGCGCCTCGCCGCCGGCGAGCGCGATGGCCTCCGCATTCTCGCGCAGGCGGATCATCTGCGAGCGGAACCGCGCCTCCGCCTCGTTCTTGGCGGCTGCGACGGGAGCGAGCCGGCGCCCGACGATGGGAACGAGCAGCGAGGCGATGGTCCCGTAGACGAGTGCGCCAAGCACCATGAAGGCCGGGATCACAACCGGTGCGCCGCCGAGGTCGACGCGCCACGAGCCGCCGACGCTCCACAGGATGCCGATGAAGGTGACGAAGGCCAGCAGCGCGGTGAAGAGGCCGATGGCGAAGTCGACGAGTGGTTCCGTCGCCATGCGCACGTCGTCGGAGATGCGGTACTCGGGGTTGGCGACGTCCGTCCCCGCCATCCCCAGCCGGTAGAAGGCGTGGCGCGCCAGCCAGCGGTCGAGCAGGCGGGCCGTGAACCACTCTCGCCAGCGCACCTGAAGGCGCTCGCGCATCACGACGATGATGACGCCGACGGCCGCGACCGCGCAGACGAGGCCGGCGAAGGCGAGCACCGCCACCCCGGCCGATGCCGCGTCACGGCGCTCCAGCGCGTCGAAGAACCAGCGATTCCAGCGGTTGACGGCCACGTCGACGCCGAGCCGCATGACGAGCCCGAGGGCGAGAAGGGCGGTCAGCAGCCACGCTGTCCGGCGCGTGGACCCGCGCCAGAAACCACCCGAGAATAGCAGGAACTTCTTCGCCACCGCCGGTTCGAAGGACCGGCCACTGCGTTCGGCCTCGTCCTGCGCCAGCTCGGCGAGGGGCCGCTCCGACACTCTCCACCCTCCCGCGGACGTCGTTGCGCCCGATCCCGAGGCGGAAGCTTAACAGAGGTTCGCTCACGGAAAAGTGACATATTCGCCGCGATGCGCGGCTTTCTCAGCGCCGCCGGACCGGTTCCCGCGACAGCCCCTTCTCCTGCAACTCCGCGAGATAGGCCGCCCACTTCTCCTCGTGGCGGGCGCCGAGTTCGTGGAGATAGGTCCAGGTGTAGATGCCGCTATCGTGCAGGTCGTCGAAGCGCAGGCGCACCGCGTAGTGGCCGACGGGATCGATGGCGAGGATCTGCACCTCCTGCTTGCCGGGCACGGTCTTGCGCTCGGCGGGCGTGTGCCCCTGCACCTCGGCGCTCGGGCTCGTGACCCGCAGGTACTCCGCCGGCAGGGAAAACGTCTCCCCTCCCTCGAAGGAGACCTGCAGCGTGCGCTTGTCGGGTGACAGCTTGATTTCGGTCGGCCAGTGATCGCTCATCTCGTGTCCCTGCGGCCCGGAAGGCCTGAAAAGCCCCTTCCGGGCGTTGCAAGGGACCATATATGGACCGATAGTGCGCCCGTCATGCCCGATACCGTGATGCCAGCCGTGTTGTCCGATCCCCAGTCCCTCGTCGACCCCTTCGGTCGCTCCATCTCCTATCTCCGCGTCTCGGTGACAGATCGCTGCGACTTCCGCTGCGTCTACTGCATGTCCGAGGACATGACGTTCCTGCCCAAGCAGGACCTGCTGACGCTGGAGGAACTGGACCGGCTGTGCTCCGTGTTCGTCGCGAAGGGCGTGCGCAAGCTGCGCATCACCGGCGGCGAGCCGCTCGTGCGCCGCGACATCATGACCCTGTTCCGCTCGCTCTCCCGCCACCTCGAGGCGGGGACGCTGGAGGAGCTGACCGTCACCACCAACGGCTCGCAGCTTGCCCGCTACGCCGGCGACCTGGCCGCGTGCGGCGTGAAGCGCATCAACGTGTCGCTCGACACGCTCGACGCGGCCCGTTTCCGGTCGATCACCCGCTGGGGCGACCTCGACCGCGTGCTGGCCGGGATCGAAGCCGCCCGCAAGGCCGGTCTCGCAGTGAAGATCAACGCCGTGGCGCTGAAGGGCGTGAACGAGGACGAAGTCGAGACGATGATCGCCTGGGCCCACGGGCTCGGCATGGACATCACCTTCATCGAGGTGATGCCGCTTGGCGACATCGAGCCCTCGCGCTTCGACCAGTACTGGCCGCTCTCGCAGCTGCGCGCGCGGCTGATGGAGCGCTGGACCCTGGATCCCATCGACTACCGCACCGGCGGCCCCGCCCGCTACGTCAGCGTGCGCGAGACGGGCGGACGCATCGGGTTCATCACGCCGCTGACCCACAATTTCTGCGAGAGCTGCAACCGCGTCCGCGTCACCTGCACGGGCACCTTGTACATGTGCCTCGGGCAGGAGGATGCCGCCGACCTGCGCACGCCGCTGCGCGCTTCGGAGAGCAACGAGCGGCTGGAGCGGGCCATCGAGGCGGCCATCGCCCGCAAGCCTAAGGGGCACGACTTCGTCATCGACCGGGCCACGTCGCGCCCGGCCGTGGGCCGCCACATGAGCGTGACGGGCGGCTGAGGCCGCCGCGTCAGCTCGCCCAGTTCTGCTTGAAGTCGCCGAAGAGCGTGATTCCGCCGCAGGCGAAGATCGTCTGGCCGGTGATGTAGCGCGCGTCGTCGCTCGCGAGGAACGCAAAGACCGGGGCGATGTCGCGCTCCGCGTCCGCCGCGAACCCCATCGGGATGTGGCTCTCGACACCAGCCCGGGCCCTGGCGTCGCCTGTCCATGCCGCGTTCATGTCGGTCACCACCGCGCCGGGGCCGACCGCGTTCACGCGGATGTCCTTGTCGGCGAACTCCAGCGCCAGCGTGCGGGTGAGGTGGCCGAGGCCGCCCTTGGCCATGGCATAGGCCGCGTAGCCGGGCTTCGGCACGATCTCGTGCACGCTCGTCGTGTTGATGACGGTCCCGCCGCCTGGGCGGGAGAGGAAATGTCGGATCGCCGCCCGCGCGCAGTAGGCCGGGCCCTCGAGATCGATCGAGAGCACCTTGCGCAGGTCGGCGGTGACGAAGCTGTCGCCCGGCGTCGGCGTCTGCATGCCCGCATTGTTGACGAGGATGTCGAGCCGACCCCACGCCGCCAGGCAGCCTTCCACCATCGCCTCGACGGCGGTCTCGCTGGCGACGTCGGCGTCGAAGGCGAGGTGGGGGCGCGCCCCGTGCCCGGAGGCGGCACTGGCGGCGGCAGCGGCGGCGACCGTCTCCTGCGCGGCGCCGGCGTCACGGAAGTGATTCACGGCCACCGTCGCCCCCTCGGCCGCGAAGCGGACGGCGACGGCTCGGCCGATGCCGCGAGATGCCCCCGTGATCAGGGCGAAGCGACCGGCGAGGCGGGGGGCGATGGGAGTCACGGACGGCTCTCCTGCGGATGGAGATCCCGTGATGCGACCGCGGTCGCCCGCGGTCAAGACGGGACGCTGTCCTTCAGGCTGAGCGCAGGCGGGAGACGAAGGTGTCGAGGTCGGTGCGCAGGCCGGTCGACTGGCCGGCGAGCTCGGCGGACCGGCGCCGCATCTCGCCGCCGGCCGAGTTCAGCCGGTCGAGCGCGGAGCGCACCGCGTTTGCGGCGTCGCCGACGCGATTGGCGCTCGCCGCCGCCTCGCGAGCGTTCTCGGCGATCTCTGCGGTCGACATCGTCTGGTCCCGCGCCGCGTCCGAGATGGCCTTGGTGAAGCCGGACAGCTGGTCGATCGTCGACACGATGGTGGCGATCTGCTCGACCGACTTGCGGGTCGCTTCCTGGATGGCGCCGATCTGGTCGCCGATGTCGGCGGTGGCGCGGCTGGTCTGGGCGGCCAGGGACTTCACCTCCGAGGCCACGACCGCGAAGCCGCGGCCTGCCTCTCCGGCGCGCGCCGCCTCGATCGTGGCGTTGAGGGCGAGAAGGTTCGTCTGGCTGGCGATCTCGGCGATGAGCCCGACGACCGAGCCGATCTGCTCCACCGCCTCGGCGAGCTTCTGCATCGCCCGGTTCATCTCGGCCACGTCCTCGCTGGCGCGGTGGGTCACGGCGAGGGTGTTGGTCGCCTGCTCGCCGATGCTGCCGATCGACTGCGACAGCGCCGCCGTCGCCTGGGCGGTCCGGGTGATCAGGCCGATCGAGGTCCGGGCCGCCTGGTCGGCGACGTCGATCTGGACACGGGCGTGCTCGGAGGCGTCGGAGGCGGCGGCCGCCGTCGTCTCGACGGCCTCTGCGGCCAGCGTGATGGTGTTCGAGACCGCGCCTGCGCCACCCGTGAAGGCCCCTATGGCCTGCTCCACCGCGTTGCGACGATCCTCGAGGGAGCGCTTCAGCTCGGCCTGCTCGATGGCCATGGCGTTGAGCGTGTCGACGGCGATGTAGCGCATCAGCCGGCGGCAATCCTCGGCGGTCCTCGGCCCGGACCACCGGTGCCGGCGCCCGAGCTCGCCGAAGAGATAGCCGGCGAGGTGCACGGACGTCGCGAGCCTGATTCTCGGGCCGAAGCCCGACTGCATCTCCCGCGCGATGGTCTCGCGCAGCCGTTCGACGTAATGGGCGTCCATCTCGCCGCTGAAGATGTCGGCGAAGTAGCGGGACTGGAACGCGACGAACTCCTCGGCGTGGGCTCGCGCGAATTCGTCGAAGTTGGGAAGGCCCAGCCAGGTCTGGTAATAGCGGGTCAGGACGGTTTCGGCGTCCTCCGATACCCGCTTGCGCAGGCTGCGGACGAGCGCGACGGTCTCTTCGTCAATGAAGAAGGTCCGCTTCCGGGCCTGAAGGTCGTTCTCGAAAGACATGTGAAAAAGCTCGCGCGGCGGCCTTCCCGGCCGTTCCCGAGCATAGGCGGATCCTCCGTTAAAATGGCGTCAACCGCAGCGTTACATGCCGCTCCCCGCGTCGCGCATGGAACGGTTGCGGATCGCCGGGAAGCGGGGCAGGGGTCCTTGCGCTAGGGTGAACTCGGGGAGGACGAATGGGGGCTGTGTACGACACGATCGTCGTCGGCGTCGGCGCCATGGGCGCGGCGACGTGCTGGCAGCTTGCCCGGCGCGGCAAACGCGTGCTCGGGCTGGAGCGCTTCGACATCCCCAACGCCATGGGCTCCTCCCACGGCGACACCCGCATGATCCGCCTCGCCTATTTCGAGGGGCCCGCCTACGTGCCGATGGTGCGCCGCGCCCATGCGCTCTGGCACGAGATCGGCGCACTTGCCGGCGAGCGGCTGCTCTTCGAGACGGGCTCCCTCGACATGGCGGCCGAGGGCGATGGTGTCGTCGAGCCGGCGCGGCAGGCGTGCATCGACCACGGACTGCCCTACGAGGCGATGACGGCGGCCGAGGTCATGCGCCGCTGGCCGCAGTTCCGGCTGCCGGCGGGCCATGCCGCCCTGTACCAGCCGCAGGGAGGCTTCATCGCCAGCGAGCGCGGGATCGTCGTGCAGGCCGCCCTCGCCATGGATGCCGGCGCCGACATCCGCGCGCAGGAGAGGGTGCTCGGCTTCGAGCCGTTCGCCGGAGGCGTGCGGGTGACGACCGACCGCGGCACCTACGAGGCCGGCAGCGTCGTCCTGTCGCCGGGCGGCTGGATCGGCGCGCTTGCGCCGGAGCTGGCGTCGCTGTTCCGCCCTTACCGGCAGGTGTTCGGCTGGTTCCGGCCGGCTGACCGTGCGCCCTATCGCATGGGAGCGATGCCGTCCTTCACCCTGAAGGTCGAGGACGGCCACTACTACGGCTTCCCGCTCTGGAACCACCCCGGCGTCAAGGTCGGCGGGCCGCACCATGCCCGCGAGGCGTGCGACCCGGAGACGCTGTCCCGCACCGCGCGCCCGGCGGACGTCGACCTCCTTCGCGATTGCCTGCGCCGCCACCTCCCAGACCTCGACGGAGACTGTCTCGCATTGCGTGTGTGTTTCTATACTTTCACGTCTGACGAGCATTTCGTCATCGACACGCTGCCGGGGCACCCGCAGGTCGTCGTCGCCTCGCCCTGCTCGGGCCACGGCTACAAGTTCGCCAGCGTGATGGGGGAGATTCTCGCCGATCTCGCCACCGGCCGGCAGCCGGCCTTCGACCTGTCGAGCTTCGCGCTCGCGCGGTTCGCCGCATGAAGCCGGCGCACGTCACCGAGTCAGAGGCGACGGCCGCCCGCCTCGCCGCCAACCGCCGGGGCATCGTGGCGATGCTGCTGGCGATGGCGTTCTTCGTCACCAACGACACCCTCATGAAGATGGCCCGCGAGGAACTCCCGGCGGGTCAGGTGATGGGCGTGCGCGGCATCTTCGCCGCGCTGTGCACCTTCGCGATGGTGGTCGCATTCGGCGAGCTGGGGCGCTGGCGGCTGGTGCTGCGGGGGGTCGTGCTGCTGCGCGGCTCCCTCGAGCTGGCCGTGGCGATCTGCTTCATCGTCGCCCTCGGCCACCTGCCGCTGGCCGACATCACGGCCATGGGCCAATCCGCTCCCCTGCTTCTCGCCGCCTACGTGGCGCTGACCGGGGAGGAGCAGATGGGCTGGCGGCGCTGGCTGGCCATCCTCGTCGGCTTCCTGGGCGTCCTGCTCGTGGTGAAGCCGGGCAGCCCGAGCTTCGACATCTACGGCGTGCTGGGCTGCATGTCCGCGGTCCTCGTCGCGGGCCGGGACCTCGTGACCCGGCGCGTGCACCACAGCGTGCCCACCGTGCTGATCCTCGCCACCACCACGGCTGTGGTGGCGGGAGGGGGCAGCCTCTACGGCCTGCTGACGGAAACGTGGCAGCCCGTCACGTGGAGCGTGACCGTCGAACTCGCGCTCGCCGGCATCTTCGTCACGCTCGGGCACTACTGCGTCATCACCGCCTTCCGCGGCGTCGACATCGCCGTGGTCTCGCCGTTCCGCTACGCGGTCATCCTGTTCGCCGCCGTCTACGGCCTCGTCGTCTTCGGCGACGTGCCCGACCTCTGGGGAACGGTCGGCGCGGTGCTCATCGCGGGCAGCGGGCTCTACACTCTCCACAGGGAGCGCGTGCGCCATCGCAACGTGGCTGCCCTGGCTGCGAAAAATCCACCGCCGGGTTGAGACGCCGCTGGCAGGCGTGAAATCCGGGTGCTATACGGCGGCTGCGGGTCTGCCCCTCCCCGGACGCAGACGATGCACCATAACCATAGCCTGCCAATCAAGAAGCTGCCGCCTGCTGCCGCGGGCGGATGCCATCGGAGGGGTTGCCAGTGTCGGGTCTCCTGGGGATCAGCCGGCTCATCGACCGGTTCCACACGCTCGTCGGCCGCTGGGTCGCGTGGCTCATCTTCGTCGCCGTCATCATCTCGACGGTCAACGCGGTCATCCGCAAGGTCTTCGACACCTCCTCCAATGCGTGGCTGGAAGCGCAGTGGGTGCTGTTCGGCGCCGTGTTCCTGCTCTGCGCCCCGTGGACGCTGCTCTCCAACGAGCACATCCGCATCGACGTCGTGAACAGCCTGCTGCCGCGTACCGTGCGCAACATGATCGACGTCATCGGGCATGTGTTCTTCCTCATGCCCTTCTGCGTGATCATGATCATCACGTCCTACCCCTTCTTCATGCGCAGCTTCTCGATCAACGAGCAGTCTCTGAATGCGGGCGGACTCCCGCAATGGCCCGCCAAGTTCCTGATCCTGCTGGGCTTCGTGCTGCTGCTGATCCAGGGCGTGTCGGAGCTCATCAAGCGCCTCGCGATCATGACGGGCCACCTGGAGGACACCACCACCGGGGGTGGCCACCATGCGGCGGCCGAGGCCGAGGCCCAGCGCCTGCTCGAGCAGGCGCAGGCCGGCGCGACGCCGACACGCTGACGCCCGCCCGACGCTCACTCCGGATCCACGCCCATGACCGCCTTCATCGTCCAGAACATGGCGCCGATCATGTTCGGCGCGCTCGTCATCTTCCTGCTGCTGGGCTACCCGGTGGCCTTCGCGCTGGCTGCCAACGGCCTCGTCTTCGCCCTGCTCGGCATCGAGCTCGGCCTCTTCCGCCCCGACTTCCTGCAGGCCCTGCCGGAGCGCGTCTACGGCGTGATGAACAACGACACGCTGCTGGCCATCCCCTTCTTCACCTTCATGGGGCTGATCCTCGAACGATCGGGGATGGCCGAGGACCTGCTCGACACGATCGGGCAGCTCTTCGGCACGCTGCGCGGCGGCCTCGCCTACGCGGTCATCTTCGTCGGCGCGCTGCTGGCGGCGACGACGGGCGTCGTGGCGGCCTCCGTCATCTCGATGGGCCTGATCTCCCTGCCCATCATGCTGCGCTACGGCTATGACCGCCGGCTTGCGTCCGGCGTGATCGCCGCGTCGGGCACGCTGGCCCAGATCATCCCGCCGTCGCTGGTGCTGATCGTCATGGCCGACCAGCTCGGCCGCTCGGTCGGCGACATGTACGAGGGCGCCTTCATTCCCGGCCTCGTGCTGTCCCTGCTGTATGCGGGTTACGTGTTCCTCGTCTCGATGCTGTTCCCGAAGGCGGCTCCCGGCCTGCCGGCCGATGCCGTGGGCTTCCGCGAGCCCTCGGGCGCCCGCGGCGTGTGGCAGCTCGGCCTGCTCGTGCTGTTCTCGGGCGTCGTCGGCTACTACGTCATCAAGCAGACGGACGTGCGCCCCGGCGCCGACTTCGTCGTCCTGACCATGTCGGTCGGCGTGGTGGTGTCGTTCCTCTGCGCCATCTTCAACCACCTCTTCGGCGCCAAGCGGGTCGTCATGACGACTGTCGTCACGGCGCTGTTCGTGCTCGGCTGGTACCTGCTGAAGCAGAGCGGCTGGCAGAAGACGGCGCTGCTGTCGGAGGCGCTGGCCGCCGGCGCACTCTACGCCACGGCCGCGGGCCTGATCGAGCGTCTGACCGGCAAGCGCATCGTCTCGAAGCTCGCCGAGCAGGTGACCTTCGTGATGGTGCCTCCGCTGGGCCTCATCTTCCTCGTGCTCGGCACCATCTTCATCGGCGTCGCGACGCCGACCGAGGGCGGCGCCATGGGCGCGGCGGGCGCCATCGTGCTCGCGCTGATGAAGCGCCGGATGACCTTCGACCTGACCCGGCAGGCGGTCGAGGCGACCGCCAAGCTCTCGGCCTTCGTGCTGTTCATCCTGGTCGGCGCGCGCGTCTTCTCGCTCACCTTCTACGGGGTCAACGGCCACGTGTGGGTGGAGCACCTGCTGACGTCGCTGCCCGGCGGCCAGGTGGGCTTCCTCATCTTCGTCAACGCGCTGATCTTCGTCCTCGCGTTCTTCCTCGACTTCTTCGAGCTCGCCTTCATCGCCATCCCGCTGATCGGGCCCGCCGCCGACAAGCTCGGCATCGACTTGATCTGGTTCGGCGTGATGATGGGCGTGAACATGCAGACGTCGTTCATGCATCCGCCCTTCGGCTTCGCACTCTTCTACCTGCGCTCCGTGGCGCCGCGCGAGGCCTACAAGGACAAGGTGACCGGCCACACCATGGAGCCGGTGACGACGGGTCAGATCTACTGGGGCGCCGTGCCGTTCGTGGTCATCCAGCTGATCATGGTGGCGCTCGTCATCATCTTCCCGGGCATGGTCATGCACTACAAGAGCGCCGGCCCCGTCGTGGACGAGAAGAAGGCGCTCGAGCAACTGCAGAACCTCTCGCCCGGCGGCATCGAGCTGCCGCCGCTGGACCTCGGCCCGCCGAAGATCCAGTAAGGCGAGCGCACCGCCAGACACGGACCGGGCCCCTCGCGGGCCCGGTCTGCGTTTGGGGGGACGCAGTGGCTGGCCGGGCTCTCGTCAGGCGTTCCTTGATGGCGTCAGGCAAGGGCCGCAGGCGCGCGTCCTGCTCCTGACCCGCGGCAGCGTTGCGTCTCGAAGGACGCAGGCTGGCGGGGCGGCGCTTGCGATCCCGCCAAAAGAAAAACCCCGCGGGCAGGGCCCGCGGGGTTCCGGAAGCGATGCTGGCTCTGATCAGCCGCGGGCGCGCGAGCGGATCATGAAGTTGTCGAAGTTGAACTCCGCAACCTGCCACCAGAGGTACTGGTCGCCGCGGAAGGCGACGTAGGCGTCGTACACCTTCTTGAAGTCGGCGTTGTCCTTGCCGATCTCCGCGTAGAGCTCATTGGAGGCCTTGAGGCAGGCGTCCATGACCTCCGGCGGGAACGGACGCAGTTGGGCGCCGCCCTGCACGAGGCGCTTCAGCGCGCCCGGGTTGCGAGCGTCGTACTTCGCCTGCATGTCGACGTTGGCGTAGCCCGCGGCCGCCGTGGCGATCGCCTGATAGGCCTTCGGCAGCTCGGCCCACTTCTGCTGGTTCATGAAGAAGTGCAGCGCGGCGCCGCCTTCCCACCAGCCCGGGTAGTAGTAGAAGGGGGCGACCTTGTTGAAGCCGAGCTTCTCGTCGTCGTAGGGTCCGACCCACTCAGCCGCGTCGATGGTGCCCTTCTCGAGCGCCGGGTAGATGTCGCCGCCGGCGATCTGCTGCGGCACGGAGCCGAGCTTCTGGAGCACGCGGCCGGCGAGGCCGCCGATGCGCATCTTCAGGCCGTTGAGGTCGGCAGGGGTCTTCACTTCCTTGCGGAACCAGCCGCCCATCTGCGTGCCGGTGTTGCCGCCGGGCAGCGAGAAGATGTTGTACTTCTTGTAGAACTCGTTCAGCAGCTCCTGGCCGCCGCCGTGGTACATCCAGGCGTTTTCCTGGCGCGAGTTCAGGCCGAACGGAACCGCCGTGCCGAAGGCGAAGGTCGGGTCCTTGCCGACGTAGTAGTAGGAAGCCGTGTGGCAGCACTCCACGGTGCCGTTCTGCACGGCGTCGGCGGCCTGCAGGCCGGGGACGATTTCGCCAGCGGCGAAGACCTGCACCTGGAACTTGCCGTCCGTGGCCTCGCTCACGTACTTCGCGAACACCTCAGCCGCGCCGTAGATGGTGTCGAGCGACTTGGGGAAGCTCGACGTCAGGCGCCACTTCACCTCGGGCTGGGACTGCGCGATGGCGGGGCTGGCGACCGCGCCGGCCGCGAGACCGGCACCGGCGACTTTGATGAACTGGCGACGCTTCATAGATCGGGTTCCTCCCACGAATGACGGGCTGTCGTCCTTATGCGCCTGACGCGGACGTCCATCCCGTGAGCCGCATACCACGGGCCCACTTGTCCGGGGAACCTCAAATTTCAAGCTGCCGGACGTATTTTTCGGCAGACACCGCGAAAAAGGGCGCGGAATCGGATCCGCGCCCTCTCTTTCCTGCTGCGCTCCAGCTGGGGCGCCTCGTCGATCAGCCGCGCGTGCGCGCCCGGATCATGAAGTTGTCGTAGGTGAACTCCGCGACCTGCCACCAGAGGTAGGCATCGCCGCGGAACGCCGTCATGGCCGAGATGGCCTTCTTGAACGGCTCGTTCTTGGCACTGATCTCGGCATAGAGCTCGTTGGAGGCCTTGAAGCAGGCCTCCATGATTTCCGGCGAGAACGGCCGCAGCTGCGCGCCGGCCTGCACCAGCCGCTTCAGCGCCGCCGGGTTCTGCACGTCGTAGCGGGCCTGCATCCACGTGTTGGCGTAGGCCGACGCGTTCAGCACGGCGGCCTGGTAGGCCTTCGGCAGCGCCTCGAACTTCTCCTTGTTGACGAAGGCGTGCACGGTCGGCCCGCCCTCCCACCAGCCCGGGTAGTAGTAGAAGGGCGCAACCTTGGCGAAGCCGAGCTTCTCGTCGTCGTAGGGGCCGACCCACTCCGCCGCGTCGATGGTGCCCTTCTCCAGCGCCGGATAGATGTCCCCGCCGGCGATCTGCTGCGGCACCGTGCCGAGCTTGGCGAGCACCTGGCCGGCGATGCCGCCGATGCGCATCTTCAGGCCGCTGAGGTCGGCCGGCGTCTTGATCTCCTTGCGGAACCACCCGCCCATCTGCGTACCGGTGTTGCCGCAGGGGAAGCCGACGACGTTGTAGGACTTGTAGAACTCGTTGAAGAGCTCGTTGCCGCCCCCCTGGTAGAGCCAGGCGTTCTGCTGCCGGGCATTGAGACCGAAGGGGACGGACGAGGCGATGGCGAAGGTCGGGTCCTTGCCGACATAGTAGTAGGAGACGGTGTGGCAGGCCTCGACCGTGCCGTTCTGGACGGCGTCGAGGGCCTGCAGCGCCGGCACGATCTCGCCGGCGGCGAACACCTGGATCTGGAACTTTCCGTCCGTGAGCTCGGACACCTGCTTCGCGAAGACCTCGGCCGCGCCGTAGATGGTGTCGAGCGACTTCGGGAAGCTCGACGCCAGGCGCCACTTGATCTCCGGGTTGGACTGCGCGACCGCCGGGGCGGCCACGGCCGATGCGGCGAGGCCGAGACCGGCCGCCTTGACGAACTCACGACGCTTCATGGGCATTCTCTCCGGTATGCGTGACGAGGTCGGCTCGCCCGCGTCCACGTAAGCTTGACCGGAAACGGCAGATTTCCGGGCCCTTTTGGGGTTCGCGACAGTGTCGGAACCACCTTTGGCCCACAATTCGGCACCCCTCAGGGCTGGGCTGCGATTTGCGCATGCCCTGCCTCAATGGTCGACAGGACGCCGAAAGCGTGGGCATTCTCGGCGAAATCCGCGCGTTTCCGAGGACTCTCCCGTGGCTCTCATCAACTATTTGACGACGATCCGGCTCGACTTCGGAGCTCTCTCCGCCCTGCCGGAGGACCTCTCTGCCGCCGGGATCGCGCGTCCCCTGCTGGTCGCCGACCGGGGCGTCGAGACCGCCGGCCTGCTCGACAGGGTGCGCCGTGCCTTTCCTGGCGGCGCCACGGCCCCCGCCTTTCTCGACACGCCCAGCAATCCCACCGAGGAGGCCGTCGAAGCGGCGCTGGCCGTCTACAAGGCCGAAGGCTGCGACGGGCTGATCGCCGTGGGCGGCGGCTCGCCGATGGACCTCGCGAAGGGCGTCGCCGTCCTCGCGGCCCATCCGGGCCCGCTGCAGACCTACGCCGCCGTGCTCGGCGGAGCGCCCCGCATCACGGCCGCCACGGCGCCGGTCGTGGCGATCCCCACGACGGCGGGGACGGGCAGCGAGGTGGGGCGGGGCGCGGTCATCACCTTCCGCGACGGCCGCAAGCTGGCGCTCCTGTCGCCCCACCTCATCCCGAAGCGCGCGGTCTGCGACCCCGAACTCACGGTCGGCCTGCCGCCCCTCCTGACCGCTGCGACCGGCATGGATGCCGTCAGCCACTGCATCGAGTGCTTCATCTCGCCCGTCGACAATCCGGTGGCCGCGGCCATCGCCATCGACGGGCTGGAACGCGCGACGAAGGCGCTGCCGCGCGCCGTCGCCGACGGCACGGATCGGGAAGCCCGGCGCGAGATGATGATCGCCGCATTTGAAGGTGCGCTCGCCTTCCAGAAGGGGCTGGGCGCCGTCCATGCGCTGTCCCACCCGCTGGGCGCCCTCAAGGAGTTCCGTCTGCATCACGGCACGCTGAACGCCGTGCTGCTCCCCCCGGTGCTGCGGTTCAACGAGCCGGCCGCGGGCGCCAAGTACGACGGGCTGCGTCGCGCCATGGGTCTCGCCCCGGGCGCCGATGTGGCCGATGCGGTGGCCCGCTTCAGCGCCGGCCTCGGCCTGCCGGCCACGCTTTCCGCGATGGGCGTGCCCCGCCAGGTGCTGCCCGCCATCGCCGACGCGGCGCTGCTCGACCACACGCACGCCACCAACGCGCGCACCGCGACGCGCGAGGACTACCTGCGGATGCTGGAAGAGGTCTACTGACGCGCCGCCCGGCGGCGTCCGAAAGGGGAGGGGAGGGCGCCGTCGTCCGAGGCGCCCGGCCCTTCGCCCGTCAGCCGATGACGATGCGCGGTGCCGCCCGGACCGGCTGGCCGGAGATCGTGCCCCACACCTGCCGCGCAATGTCCTTGTAGACCGCCGCGTGCGGGCCGTCCGGCTCGGTTGCGACGACGGGCAGGCCGGCGTCGGACTTCTCGCGGATGCGCATGGCCAGCGGCACCTCCCCGAGGAACGGAACGCCGAGGCGCTGCGCCTCCTGCCGGGCCCCGCCATGGCCGAAGATGTCCGACCGCTCGCCGCAGTGCGGGCAGATGAAGGTCGACATGTTCTCGACGATGCCGAGCACCGGCACCTCGACCCGCTTGAACATGGCGATGCCGCGCCGCGCGTCGATGAGCGCGAGGTCCTGCGGCGTCGACACGATCACGGCGCCGGCGAGCGGCACGGCCTGCGCCATGGTGAGTTGGGCGTCGCCCGTGCCCGGCGGCATGTCGACCACCAGCACGTCGAGGTCGCCCCACGCCACCTCGCGCAGCATCTGCTGGATCGCCGACATCACCATCGGCCCGCGCCAAATCACGGCGGTGTCCTCCTCCACGAGGAAGCCGATGGACATCACCTTCAGGCCATAGGCCGAAAGCGGCTTCATCACCCGCCCCTCGAGGATCTCCGGCTTCTCGTGCAGCGCGAAGAGCTTCGGCATCGACGGGCCGTAGATGTCGGCGTCGAGGATGCCGACCTTCAGGCCGAGCGTTGCGAGGCCAAGCGCGAGGTTGGCCGCCGTCGT
>NZ_JBTSWJ010000007.1:147647-269606 GCF_054612375.1 Alsobacter sp. R-9
GGAGGCCACGGCGATGATGTGCTTCACGCCCGGCACGCCCGCCTTCGACGTCGCCGCCTGGGCGCGAGGGCCGGGCGCAGCCGGCCCCGGACCGGATCCCGCCGGACGCTCGGCCGTGAGCGTGGCGATGACGCCCGCCACGCCCGGGATCGCCTTCACCGCCGCCTCGACCGCCTGCCGCACCGGCTCCGCCGCCTGCGGACGTTGCGGGTCGGCGGAGACGGACACGTAGACCTTGCCCGCGTTGACGGTGACCCCGCTCAGAGCCCCGGTGACGGGCTTCCCGTCGGGGCCGCGGACGTTGGCGAGGGCGGCAAGGACGTCTTTCTCGGTGATCACGCGGGCTTCCTCGGACGGTTCGGCGCCGCTGCGGGCGCCGGATGCGACCTGCATCGGGCAGTGCGCTCTATGTAAAGAGGCCGCACAACCGGTCAACGGCCGTCGTGCCCGGCCGTTCGCCGTCTCGCGGGACAACGTCCCGGCGTGGTAGGCTACCCGTCGTGCCGTTCCGGGATTGCCGCGTGCGTTTCGCCCCCGCCCTGCGCTGTGCCATCGCCGTCTTCGTCCTCGGTGCCGCCATGGGCGCCGGCGCACAGGAGCGTGGACCGCTGCGCATCGCCACCGAGGGGGCCTACCCGCCCTTCAACTACACGGATGCGGCGGGGCAACTGCAGGGGTTCGAGATCGACCTCGCCCGCGCGCTCTGCGATCGCATGGCCGCGACCTGCACCTTCACGACGGAAGACTGGGAGCGCCTTATCCCCGGCCTGCGCCACGGGCACTTCGACGCCATCGTCGCCTCGCTCGAGATCACGCCCGAGCGGCAACAGCGCATTGCCTTCAGCAAGCCGTACTACCGGACGCCGGCCGTCTTCATGGGGCGAAAGGGCGATGCCGTCCCCGGAACCGACCCAGCGACCCTCCGCACGCTGCGGGTGGGGGCGATGGCGGGCACGCCCTACGCGAACTGGCTGCTCCAGAAGGTGGGGCCAGAGGGGCAGGTGCGGCTCTATGCCAACCAGGACGAGGCGAGCCTCGACCTCGCGCTCGGGCGTATCGACCTCGTCCTCGGCGACAAGATCGCGCTGCAGGAATGGCTGAAGCGCGGCAAGGAGGCCGACTGCTGCGTCTTCGTCGCTGATGCCCCGGCCGATCCCGCCGTGTTCGGCCTCGGCTACGGCATCGGGGTGAGAAAGGACGACACGTCCCTGCGGCAGCACCTCGACGCCGCCCTCGACGCGATCATGGCCGACGGGACCTACGACGCGATCCGGGCCCGCTATTTCCCGTTCGACGTGCGTTGAGTGTGAATTTCTCGAGCCTGTCGGACGGCGAAAGCGGTGCAGTTTGCGCCGCCCCCGGTGTTGCACTCGCGAAGACGGCGGTGTCCAATGCGGCATCGGAAACCGCCCGCTTCAGGCGTCGCGAGGCGGTCCGGACGCACGAACCCCGCGAACGCGGGTCATCCTGGAGGGATAAGGACGTGAAGAAGAGTGTCGGTCTGATCGCCGCGACGGTGGCGGCGATGCTCGCCGGGGCGGGTCTCGCCCAGGCGCAGCAGAAGGAGTGGAAAGAGGTCCGCATCGGCACGGAGGGCGCCTATCCTCCCTGGAACAACCTCAACTCCGCCGGCAAGCTCGAGGGCTTCGAGATCGATTACGGCAACGCGCTCTGCGAGAAGATGAAGGTGAAGTGCACCTGGGTCGCGCAGGACTGGGACGGCATCATCCCGGCGCTGCTCGCGGGCAAGTACGACGTGATCATGGCCGGCATGAACGCCACCGAGGAGCGCGCCAAGCGCGTCGCGTTCACCAACACCTACAGCCGCACGCCCATCTCGATGATCGGCCCGAAGTCGCAGGCTTCGACCGACATCTCGCCGGCGGCGCTGAAGGGCAAGGCGATCGGGGCCCAGGGGTCCACGATCCACGCGAACTACCTCGAGAAGTACTACAAGGACGCGCAGATCAAGCTGTACCCGACGCAGGAAGAGGCCAACCTCGACCTGAAGAACGGCCGGCTCGACTACATCATCGCGGACAAGCTCGCCCTGCAGGACTTCATCGACGGCCAGGGCAAGGACTGCTGCAAGTTCGTCGCCGACGTGAAGCGTGACCCGACCATCCACGGTCCGGGCGTTGCCGCCGCCACCCGCAAGGAGGACACGGCCCTCATCGCCATGTTCAACAAGGCGATCGAGGAGACGATCAAGGACGGCACGCACAAGAAGATCATGGACAAGTACTTCAAGGTGAACATCCTCGTCGACTGATCGACGGGCCTGAAAAAGAAAGCCGGGCGGCACGCGTGCCGCCCGGCTTTTTGTTTGCTTCGGTGCCGCGGCTCGGGCGCTCTACGCCCGGCCAAGGCGCGGTTCAGCGCAGGACGACAACCTTCGTGCCGACGCGGACACGGCTGTAGAGGTCCTCGACGTCCTCGTTGAGCATGCGGATGCAGCCCGAGGACACGGCCTGGCCGATCGTCTCCGGCTCGTTGGAGCCGTGGATGCGGTACAGCGACGAGCCGAGATAGAGGGCGCGCGCTCCCAGCGGGTTGTCCGGGCCGCCCGGCATGTAGCGGGGCAGATCGGGACGGCGCTTCAGCATCTGCGCCGGCGGACGCCAGTCGGGCCACTCGCGCTTGGCGGTGATGGTCTTCACCCCGCCCCACTCGAAGCCGGGGCGGCCGACGCCGACGCCGTAGCGGATCGCCTGGCCGTTGCCGAGGATGAGGTACATGCGCCGCTCGGTCGTCGAGACGACGATCGTGCCGGGCCCGTAGCTGCCGTTGTAGCTCACCGTCTCGCGCGGCACGGCCGTCGCGGCGGGGCGGCTCTCGATGACGGGGGCGTCGGCGATGGGCTGACGGGTCAGGGGATCGATCTGGTACGCATGAGCCGCTCCGGCCAGGGCGAAGAGCCCGGCAGCGGCGCTGGCGAACGCGATAGCCGTACGGCGCATCGGTGGAGCCTCGCTGGGAAGGTTGAGTCGTGGACGCGGTCAGGAAACCACGAGGTGGTTACCGTCTCCTCACCGATCAATTCAACGGACCCTGGTCGGTGTTGCATCACACAAGCGCGTAATCGCCACCCTGTGTCCGTCCGGCCACACAGCGAGGGCCACGGTTCGCGCTTGCCCCGGTCGTCGCCCGAGGGAGGCGCGCCTTGACAGGCCCCGGCGGTCTGCCTAGAAGCGGCCCGTCCGGGGGGCGCGTAGCTCAGCGGGAGAGCACTCCCTTCACACGGGAGGGGTCACAGGTTCAATCCCTGTCGCGCCCACCATTTCCTCTCCGGACTCGCGTCTCGACAACGATCATTCCATCATTGCAGCGTCTCATGGGTGCGGACGGCGGCGTCGCGCCGTCTTGGCTTCCCACGGCCTCCGTGCCATGGGAGCCGGGTCCAGACCGCAGGAGCCTGCCATGTCCCGCCTCGCCGCCGCCGCCGTCCTCTCCGCCGCCGTTGTACTCGCCGCCGTCCCTGCCGGCGCCCAGGACGCCAAGCTGGGCGCGCTGACGATCTCGGGGGCGTTCACCCGGGCCACGCCTCCCGGCGCGCAGGTCGCAGGCGGTTACATCGTCATCTCCAATGCGGGCGCCGCGCCGGACCGGCTCGTCTCGCTCACGGCGGACATTTCGCCGCGCTCGGAACTTCACGAGATGAAGATGGACAAGGGCACGATGATCATGCGCCCCATGGAGGGCGGCATCGAAGTGCCGGCCAACGGCAAGGTCGAGCTGAAGCCGGGCGGGCTGCACATCATGTTCACGTCGATCACCCGCCAGCTGAAGGTGGGCGAGGCAGTGAAGGCGACGCTGGTGTTCGAGAAGGCCGGCAAGGTCGACGTGACCTTTCCGGTCCTGCCGATCGGCGCCCAGCCCAAGGCGAGCGAGCACGCCCACTGACCGTCCGAGAGGGGCGGCGGCGCCTCAGGCGACGGCGGCCCGCGGGGCGGCGAGCGAGCCCAGCGCCCCCTCCAGCGCGTCGAAGTGATCGATGACCACGTCGGGACCGAGTTGGGTCACCGGAACCTCGGTGTAGCCGAAGGTCACCGCAATCACGGGAAGGCCCGCATTTCGGGCGGTGTCGATGTCGGTCCGGCTGTCGCCGACCATCACCGCGTGGCGCGGATTGCCGCCGGCCTTCTCCACGGTGCCGGTGAGGTGGCGGGCGTCAGGCTTGGTCCACGGGAAGCTGTCGCGCCCGCAGATGGCGCCGAAGAGCGGCGCGACGCCCAGCGCCTCCAGCAACTGTACCGCGTGGGCCTCGACCTTGTTCGTGCACACGGCGAGCCGGTGCCCGGAGGCCGCAAGGCGCCGCAGGGACGACTCCGCCCCCGGGAACAGCCGCGTGCGGACGGCCAGGTTGGCGCTGTAGTGGTCGAGGAAATCCCGGAAAAGCTCGGCGAGCCGCGCCTCGCTGACGCTGCGACCGTCCAGCGCCATGCCGTACTGGATCATGGCCTTGGCGCCGGCGCCCACCACGGGGCGGATCCGCTCCGCCGGCACGGGGGCGACGTTCTCGCGGGCGAGGATGACGTTGAGGGTGTCGATGAGGTCGGCCGCGGTATCGGCAAGGGTGCCGTCCAGGTCGAAGACGACGGTGGGCCGGAGATCGCTGCGGGACAGGGTCATGGGGCCTCGTTTCGCGGGCGCTCGGGCAGCCGATGCCGCCCTGTGTGACTGAGCCGCGGTACTGCGTCAACTCGCTGATTCGCGCTTACGGACCGTTAACCATGGGGCCTCCACAGTCGTCCCATGTCGCGCCGGACCGCCGCCGGCCGCCCCCGTGACCACCGTGGAGTCCGTGCCATGCCGAAGTCCGCTTCGCGCTTCCTGTCCGCGTCGGCCGTCCTCGTCGCCCTTGCGGGCCCCGCGGTTGCCGGCCAGTTCGAGTTCGTCCCCGCACCGCAGACGGACCTCAACCGCATCTACCGGATCGACCGCGTCACCGGCGAGGTGGGCGCCTGCCAGTATGGCCAGAAGGAGGGTACCTTCGGCGTCACGCTGTGCTTCCCGGCCGGCGACGGCGCCGGCAAGCAGGAGCCGTCCGAGTACGGCCTCGTCGCCTCCCGCCACGAGCGCGAAGGCGGCGTGTTCCGCGTCGACATGCGCACCGGCGCCATGAGCATCTGCTACGTCTTCGACGAGCGCGTCGTCTGCACGCCGCCCGAAAAGGGTGCGCTCGCGACCGTGGCCCAGACGCCCGCTCCCGACGTCACGGGCACCATCCGCAAGCCCTGACCGGCCTGCCCGGAGGTAGCGCGGCTTCCCGCCGGCCTCCTCCCCGTGCTAAGGCCTGACCGCCCCCGGCCGCGTTCGCGGACCGGGCTTTCGGATTTTTGAACCCGAACCGGACGGTCCGCATGCCCATCTCCCAGCTCCTCGCCGGAGACCCGCGATGAGCCTCGAAGCCCTCAAGCGCGAGGCGGCGCGCCACGCCCTGGCGCTCGTCGAGCCCGGCATGCGGCTCGGGCTGGGCACCGGTTCCACGGCACGGCACTTCGTCGACCTGCTCGGCGAGCGCGTGGCGGACGGCCTCGACGTCCTGTGCGTGCCGACCTCCGAGGCGACGCGCCAGCAGGCCGAATCGCTGGGCATTCCCCTGACCACCCTCGACGAGACGCCCGAACTCGACCTGACGGTCGATGGCGCGGACGAACTCGACGATGACCTGCGGCTCATCAAGGGCGGCGGTGCGGCGCATCTTCGCGAGAAGATCGTCGCCAGTGCCTCCTCGCGCATGGTCGTCATCGCGGACGAGACGAAGCATGTCGCCATGCTCGGCCGCTTCCCGCTGCCGCTCGAGGTCGTGCGGTTCGGCCTTGCCGCCACCCTGCGGCGCATCGAGGCGGCCATAACGTCATCCGGTTGCAGGGGCGACCTGATCCTGCGTCGCCGTCCCGACGGGGAGCCGGTCCTCACCGACAGCGGCAACGTCGTGATCGACGCCCGCCTCGGCCGCATTCCCGACCCCGAGACACTCGCCGCCGCCCTCGACGGCGTGACGGGCCTCGTCGAGCACGGCCTGTTCCTCGGCCTCGCCGAGCGCGCCTACATCGCCACCGCCTCCGGCGTGGTCGTCATCGGAAAGACCGATTGATCCGCGACGACCGAGCCACGACATCAGCCATCATGCGGCCGAGCGACGGCGTCGCCCCGCAGCGAACGACCCGAAGGAGACCCGCCATGGTCCGCAGCATTACCGCCAGCATCGTGCTCCTTGCCGGAACCGGCATCGCCCTGGCCCAGCAGGCCGCGCCCGCGCTGCGCCCCACCGCGCCCGCCCAGACGGCCCAGGCGGCTCCCGCGCCGGCCCAGCCCGCGCCTTCGGCGACGTCGCCCGCGGGTCCCACGGCCTCGCACCTCGCGATCGCCAGGGACGTGGTCCAGTTGTCGGGCCTGTCGCGCTCGTTCGAGTTCATCGTCCCGCAGTACTCCGAGCAGCTCAAGGCGACCTTTGCCACGACGCGCCCGGAGATCATGAAGGACCTCGACAAGACGCTGCAGGACCTGCGGCCCGAGTTCGAGGCCCAGCGCAACGACATCCTGAACGCGGCCGCCCGCGTCTTCGCCGGGCGCATCAACGAGGCGGACCTCAAGGAGATCGCCGCGTTCTTCAAGAGCCCGGCCGGCAGCCGCTACGTGTCCGCCCAGCCGCAGGTGATGGAAGACCTCTTCGGCGAGATGCAGGCGTGGAGCCGCCGCCTCTCCGAGTTCATGATGTCGCGCGTGCGCGCCGAGATGAAGAAGAAGAACATCGACATGTGAGCCGCGGCGAGCGGCCCGCCGCCCGCCAGCCCGACGCTACGGAGACCACCATGGCCGATTACGACGTCGATCTCTTCGTCATCGGGGCCGGCTCCGGCGGCGTCCGCGCCGGACGCATCGCCGCGGGCTACGGCGCCCGCGTGATGGTGGCGGAGGAGTACCGTGTCGGCGGCACCTGCGTCATCCGTGGGTGCGTTCCCAAGAAGCTGTACGTCTACGCGTCCCGCTTTGCCGATGAATTCGAGGAGGCCGCGGGGTTCGGCTGGTCGGCGGGCGAGCCGCGCTTCGACTTCGGCGCCCTCAAGGCGGCGAAGGACAAGGAGATCGACCGGCTCGAGGGCGCCTACCGCAACACGCTGCGCAATGCCGGGGTGGACCTCGTCGAGAGCCGCGCCACCGTGGCCGGTCCCAACGCCGTCCGCCTTGCCGACGGCCGCACCGTCACGGCAGGACGGATCCTCGTGGCGACGGGCGCACGGCCCTACCTGCCGGTCATCCCGGGCATCCATCTCGCCGAGACGTCCAACGACATCCTCGAGTGGTCGGCGCTGCCGCACAGCGTGATCATCGTCGGCGGCGGCTACATCGCGGTCGAGTTCGCCTGCGCCCTGTCGCGGATGGGCTCCAACGTCACCCTCGTCATCCGCCGCGACCGCGTCCTGCGCGGGTTCGACGACGACCTGCGCGAAGCGCTTCAGAACGAGATGATCCAGGCCGGCGTCCGCATCGTCACGGACACGGACATCGTCGCCCTCGACGGCCGTCCCGGCTATGTCGCCGCCACGCTCATGAACGGGGAGGGGCTCTCCGCGGACCACGTCGTCTATGCCACCGGGCGCGTGCCGAACACGGCGGGCCTCGGGCTGGAGGAAGCCGGCGTCGAGCTCGACGCGGAGGGTGCCGTCCGCGTCGACCGCTTCTCGCAGAGCTCCGTCCCCTCGATCTACGCGGTCGGCGACGTGACGAACCGGCTCAACCTCACGCCGGTCGCAATCCGGGAAGGGCATGCGTTCGCCGACACGGTGTTCGGCAACCGGCCGGTGGAGGTCGACCACGCCAACGTGGCGTCGGCCGTGTTCTCGACGCCGGAGATCGGGACGGTGGGGCTCACCGAGGCGCAGGCCCGCGCCCGCGGCGAGGTCACGATCTACCGCACGAGCTTCCGCCCCATGAAGGCGACGCTCTCCGGATCGACGTCGCGCACGCTGATGAAGCTCGTCGTCGACAAGACGACGGACCGCATGCTCGGAGTCCACATCCTGGGCGAGGGGGCGGGCGAGATGATCCAGTGCATCGGGATCGCCGTCCGGATGGGCGCCACCAAGCGCGACTTCGACATGACGATGGCCGTGCACCCGACCGCGGCCGAGGAACTCGTCACGCTGCGCACGCCCGTCGCGGGCTGAGCGAGTCTGTTCAGCCGAGGGCCGGGGGGCGGGATTCGGCGTCCTCGGGCTTGTCGACCTGGATCGCCGGCGCGCGCACCACGATGCGCCAGGCCACGAACGCCACCATCAGCACGTGCACGAACCCGTTGTGCACGAAGAGCATGATGTCGCCATAGCGCGCCATCAGGCTCGCGGCGATGATCGGTCCCGCGATGGCACCGAGACAGTAGAGGAACAGCAGGGTCGACGAGATGGCCACCGCCTTCTCCGTTCCCAGCCGGTCCACGGCGTGCGCCGTCATCAGCGGGTACAGCACGGGGGTCGTGACCCCGAGCAGGAAGCCGAAGGCATAGAGCAGCGCCGTCGACGGCGTGCCCAGGAGCACGAGCGCGCCCTCGATGACCGCGGCGGCGGCGGCCGTGCCGGCGATGACGAGACGACGGTCGCGGCGGTCCGAGAGCCTTCCCAGCGGATAGGGGCCGGCGGCGGACCCCAGGATTACCGCGGTCATGAAGCTCGCCACCGTGCCGACGCCCATGTCGAGCCGCTCGACGAAGGCGGGCACCAGCGACCAGAAGGCACCGTTGCCCCAGCCCACGAGGCCGATGCCGATGGCCGCGACGGGCGCCCCCCGAAGCAGCGGCATGATCTCCAGCCGGCCCTTCGGCGGCAGCGGCGGCGGTTCCGCGCGCGTCATCGCCATCGGCACGAGCGCCAGGACGAGGAACGAGGCGGCGGCGGAGAACAGCTCGAAACCCTTCGGATTGACGAAGCGCAGCATCTGCTGGCCGGTCGCCGAACCGGCGAAGTGCACGACGTTGTAGAGGGCCAGCATGCGGCCCCGGTTGCTCCGGTCCGCCTTCGCCGTGATCCAGCTCTCCATGATCGCGTAGAGGCCGGCGAAGCAGAAGCCGAAGACGGCGCGCAGCGGTGACCAGACCCACGGAGAGACGACGATGGCCATCGCGAGCGTCGCGACCGCCGCCCCGGCCGCGTAGGCCGCGAAGGCGCGCACGTGGCCGGCGCGGCGCACGATCCCGGGCGTCAGGAACGTCCCCGCCAGCATGCCGGCGAAGTAGAAGGAACCGACGGTCCCGATGTCGGTCTGGCTGAAGCCCTCGAGGCTGGCACGCAGCGGCGTGAGCGTGCTCACGATGCCGTTGCCGGCGATCAGGATGAACAACGCGACCAGGACGGGCAGGAGGGCTTGGACGAGCGAGGGCACGGCCGGTGTCTCGACGGCAGGGGAGAAGGATGCGGCGGCAGGGCCGCACGCCAAGGCAGGCCGCCGCGCGCCGCGCCCCCTGCGACTCGCCGCTGCCTCGCCTTGCATAGGGCCGTTGGCGTCCGGGCGCCACCGCCGCAGCGCCTCCCGCCGTTGCAGCCGCGACATGGTCGCGCGCTTCGGATGCCCGTTAGGGGTGCATCGCTGGCCCTGGCGCGGCGCTTCTGCTAAGAGGCGCGGTTCCTGAAGGCCACGTGCGCCCGCAGCCGGTGGGACGGCGAGGGGCGAGGGGGAAACCGTGATGAGTGAGCGTTGGACACCTTCCAGCTGGCGCGACAAGCCGATCCAGCAGGTCCCGAGCTATCCGGACGCCGAGGCGCTCTCGGCCGTCGAGGCGCAGCTCGCCGGGTTTCCGCCGCTCGTTTTTGCGGGCGAGGCGCGCAAGCTCAAGCGGGCGTTGGGCAAGGTGGCGGCGGGCGAGGCGTTCCTGCTCCAGGGCGGCGATTGCGCCGAGAGCTTCGCCGAGCACAGCGCGGACAACATCCGCGATTTCTTCCGCCTGTTCCTGCAGATGGCCGTCGTGCTGACCTTCGCGGGCTCTTCGCCCGTGGTGAAGGTGGGCCGCGTCGCCGGCCAGTTCGCCAAGCCGCGCTCGGCGCCGACCGAGACCATCGACGGGGTGGAGCTGCCCTCCTACCGCGGCGACATCATCAACGGCATCGAGTTCACGACGGAGTCCCGCACGCCGGATCCGCGCCGCCAGCTGATGGCCTACCGCCAGTCGGCCGCGACGCTGAACCTGCTCCGCGCCTTCGCGACGGGTGGATATGCCAACCTCGAGAACGCGCACCGCTGGATGCTGGGATTCGTGAAGGACAGCCCCCAGAGCGGTCGATACCGTGAGCTCAGCGAGCGCATCACCGAGACGCTGGACTTCATGCGGGCCATCGGCCTCGACCCGGAGGCGCATCCCGAAATGCGCTCGACGGACTTCTACACCTCTCACGAGGCGCTCCTGCTCGGCTACGAGCAGGCGATGACCCGCGTCGACTCGACGACGGGCGACTGGTACGGCACCTCCGGCCACATGATCTGGATCGGCGACCGCACGCGCCAGCCCGACCATGCGCACATCGAGTACTGCCGCGGCATCAAGAACCCGATCGGCCTCAAGTGCGGGCCGTCGCTGAAGCCGGACGAGCTGATCCGCCTGATCGACGCCCTCAATCCCGCGAACGAGGCCGGCCGCCTGACCCTGATCGCGCGCTTCGGCGCGGAGAAGATCGGCGACCACCTCCCGGCGCTGGTGCGGGCGGTGCAGCGGGAAGGCCGCACGGTCGTGTGGTCCTGCGACCCGATGCACGGCAACACGGTGAAGGCGGGGTCGGGCTACAAAACCCGGCCGTTCGACCTGATCCTGTCGGAGGTGCGGGACTTCTTCGCCGTGCATGCGGCAGAGGGCACCTTCGCCGGCGGCGTGCACCTGGAGATGACGGGCAAGAACGTGACCGAGTGCACGGGCGGCGCCCGCGCCATCTCGGATTCGGACCTGCAGGATCGCTACCACACGCACTGCGACCCGCGGCTCAACGCCGAGCAGGCGCTCGAGCTCGCCTTCCTCATCGCCGAGCTGCTCAAGAAGGAGCGGCAGGCGCGCGGCCGTCCGAACGTCGAGGCGGCCGAGTAGGCACTGCGGACGGGTCAGCCGACCGCGAAAAGGAAAAGCCCCGGCCGAAAGGCCGGGGCTTTTGCATGAAGGGTCTGCCGGGCGGCGCGGATCAGTACTTGATGGCGAGGCCGGCCTTGATGGTCTGCAGGGTCGGCGTCGCGCCGTCCTGCGAGCTGGTGCCGTTGAAGTTGGTGAAGCCGACCCACTGGTATTCGGTGCGCAGGATCACGTTGTCCAGGAGGGCGTATTCGAGGCCCAGGCTCGCCGCGCCGCCCCACAGCCAGCCATTCTTGTACTGGCCGCCCCAGCCCAGCGTTCCGCCGTTCTGCGCGAGGACGTAGGTCGAGTCGGAGCCGCGGCCGAAGGCGAACCCGAGGCCTGCATAGGGCATGAACCGGCCGATGGGGAAGCCGGCGCGGACGCCGAGGACCGCGTAGTCCTGGAACGAGAAGCGCTGGTAGGCCTGGGGCACGGTGGCGCTGGGGTCGGCATAGCCATACGCCTTGAAGCCGCCGTTGAAAGTGGTGTAGCTCGCCTCGACGCCGAGGACGACGTCGTCCCACAGCCAGTTCATGCCGACATAGCCGCCGAAGAACGGCGCCTCGTCGGTGGCATCGGGAAGGCCTGAAATCAGCGCGACGCCGCCCACGGCATTGCCCGCCCGGGTCGCAGCGGTGCTCAGGCCATACTGGGAGAACTCGATCGTGCCCGTGGCATAGCCGCCGTGGATGCCCCCATAGAGGCCGCCCCAGTTGAACTCGGCAGCCGCGCCGGGCGGGCCGTCGTAGAGCGGCGGCGGCGGCGGCAGCCGGTAGTCGGCGGCGCCCGCTGGGGCGGCTGCAACGGCCGCGAGGGCGGCGGCGGAGACGGCGAGTGTGGCGGACAGACGCATCGGGCTGGGCCCCTTCAAGGCGGCATGCGCCGCGCTGGGAGATGACCCATTGGTAAAGAAGTAACCTTACCGCGCCGTTAAACGCCCAATTGCAATCGGTGCTTGTATCGCCCCGAAATGGCACGGTCGGCCGCACGGGCCGTGGGACGGAAACGCGCCGGTCGACGCGCGTCCATTGTCGCGGGGGGCGGGGCGCGCTAAACCCGCCTCAGCCTTGCGAGGGACCCCCATGAGTTCGAGCCCCACCACGATCGCCATCGCGCTCGCGCAGCTCGACCCCACGGTCGGCGATGTCGAGGGCAATGCCGCGAAGGTGCGGCGCGCCCGCGCCGAGGCTGCCGGGCTGGGCGCCGATCTCGTCATGTTCCCCGAGCTCTTCCTGGCCGGCTATCCGCCGGAGGACCTCGTACTCAAGCCTGCCTTCCAGGAGGCGTGCCGCACCGCCTGCGAGGCGCTGGCCCGCGAGACCGCCGACGGCGGCCCCGCCGTCCTCGTCGGCCTGCCCTGGCTGGAGCGGGGCAAGCTCTATAACGCCTACGTGCTCCTCGACGCCGGTCGCATCGATGCGGTGCGATTCAAGGTCGACCTGCCCAACTACGGAGTGTTCGACGAGAAGCGCGTCTTCGCGCCCGGCCCGATGCCCGGTCCGATCGCCTTCCGCGGCATCCGGATCGGCATTCCGATCTGCGAGGACATCTGGGGCGAGAGCGTCGTCGAGTGCCTCGCCGAGACCGGCGGGGAGATCCTGCTCGTGCCGAACGGCTCGCCCTACTGGCGCGACAAGAACGACACCCGCATCAACGTGGCTGTGGCCCGGGTCAAGGAGAGCGGCCTGCCGCTTGTCTACCTGAACCAGGTGAGCGGCCAGGACGAACTCGTGTTCGACGGCGCGTCCTTCGCGCTGAATGCGGACGGTTCGCTGGCGGCGCAGCTGCCCGCCTTCCGCGAGGTCGTCGCCCTGACCCGCTGGACGCTGGATGGCGGCGTCTGGCGCTGCACTGAAGGACCCCGCGCCGTGTGGGAGGAGGGGGACGAGGCGGACTACGCCGCCTGCGTGCTCGGCCTGCGTCACTACGTGGAGAAGAACCGCTTCCCCGGCGTGGTCCTCGGACTCTCCGGCGGCATCGACTCGGCACTCTGCGCGGCGATGGCAGTCGATGCCCTCGGCGCCGAGCGGGTCCACTGCATCATGCTGCCCTACCGCTACACGGCCCAGCGCAGCCTCGACGATGCGGCCGCCTGCGCCCGTGCGCTTGGCGTGCGCTACGACGTCGTCCCGATCGGCGGGCCGGTCGAGGCCATGACCGGCGCCCTCGCCGACCTCTTCAGGGGGCGGGATCCCGACGTCACGGAGGAGAACCTCCAGAGCCGCGTGCGCGGCACGATCCTCATGTCGATCTCCAACAAGTTCGGCCCGATGGTGGTCACCACGGGCAACAAGTCGGAGATGTCGGTGGGCTACGCCACGCTCTACGGCGACATGAACGGCGGCTTCAACCCGATCAAGGACCTCTACAAGACGCAGGTCTACCGCCTCTGCGAATTGCGCAATCGCTGGAAGCCGGCCGGCGCCCTGGGCCCGGACGGCGAGGTGATCCCCACCAGCATCATCGTCCGCCCGCCGAGCGCCGAACTGCGCGAGAACCAGACGGACCAGGACTCGCTCCCGCCCTACGATGTGCTTGACGCCATCCTTGAGGCGCTGGTGGAGCGGGAGATGCGGGTCTCCGACATCGTGGCCATGGGCTATGACGAGGCGACCGTGAAGAAGGTGGAGCGGCTGCTCTATCTGGCCGAATACAAGCGCCGGCAATCGGCCCCGGGCGTTAAGGTGACGCAGAAGAACTTCGGCCGCGACCGGCGCTACCCGATCGTGAACCGCTTCCGCGATCCCGGCCGCCCGGCCGCGGCGCCCGACGAGAGCCTGTTGCGCACGCCGACCGCGAGCCGCACCGAGGTCGTCGACTTTTGAGCGCGCCAGTCGTCCGCTTCGCCCCGTCCCCGACGGGCCGCCTGCACATCGGCAACGCCCGGCCGGCCTTGCTGAACGCGCTCTTCGCCCGCCGGCACGGCGGCCGCTTCGTGCTGCGCTTCGACGATACCGACGTCGCCCGCTCGCGGGAGGAGTTCGTTGCGGCCATACGGGAGGATCTGGGCTGGCTCGGCATCGTGCCCGACCTCGAGGTGCGCCAGTCGCAGCGGTTCGCCCTCTATGATTCCGCCGTCGCAAGCCTCAAGGCCGCGGGCCGGCTCTACCCGTGCTACGAGACCGAGGACGAACTCGAGCGTCGTCGCAAGCGGCAGGCGGCGCGCGGTCTGCCGCCGATCTACGACCGCGCGGCCCTGGCCCTGACCGAAGAGCAGAAGGCCGTCCTCGAGGCAGAGGGCCGGCGCCCGCACTGGCGCTTCCTCCTCGACCACCGGGTGGTGGAGTGGGACGACCTCGTGCGCGGCCCCTCGCACATCGACTGCGCATCTCTGTCCGATCCGGTGCTCGTCCGGGCCGACGGCACCTACCTCTACACGCTGCCGTCCGTCGTCGACGACGTCGACCTCGGCATCACCCACGTGATCCGGGGCGAGGACCACGTCACCAACACGGCGGTGCAGATCCAGCTTTTCGAACTGCTCGGGGAGGGGAGGGTCCCCCTGTTCGGGCACCACAACCTGCTGACGACCGCCAGCGGTGAAGGCCTGTCCAAGCGTCTCGGCCATCTGGGTCTGGGCGCCCTGCGCGAGCAGGGGCTCGAAAGCCTCGCCGTCGCCACGCTCGCTGTGCTGGTGGGCTCCGCCGAGGCGGTGCGTCCGGTTGCGTCGCTCGACGAACTCGCCGGGCTGGTCGACCTCTCCCGCCTCTCCCGTGCGCCGGCGCGGTTCGACGAGGCGGAACTCGCGGCGCTCAACGCGAAGATCCTGCATCACCTGCCGTTCGACGCCGTTCGGGACAGACTGGCGGCCCTCGGCATCGGGGGCGGTGAGCCATTCTGGCTCGCGGTGCGGGGCAATCTCGAGCGCCTCGCCGATGCCGCGGCATGGTGGCAGGTGGTCGCAGGACCGGTGGCGTCCGTGATCGAGGACGGCGACTTCGTCGCGCAGGCGGGCGCCCTGCTGCCGGCCGAGCCGTGGACCGATGCCACCTGGGGCGTGTGGACGGACGCGGTGAAACAGGCGACCGGCCGGAAGGGACGGTCCCTTTTCATGCCGCTGCGGCTCGCGCTGACGGGCCTCGACCACGGGCCCGAATTGCGGGGCCTGCTGCCTCTCATCGGACGGGAACGCGCCTCGGCGCGCCTTGCTGGTCGCGAGGCCTGACCCCGGTTACTGGCGCGGCGTCGTCGGGGCCGGTCCCAGCGTCGGCGCCACCACGCGCACGCGGCTCCCGTCCGGCCGGATGGTTTCCGCCGAGGGAGCGGGCGCGGCCGGCGACCGCCCCGTCGCGGTGGCCGCGGGGGCCGCTGCCGGGGGAGCGGCCGGAGTGGCGGTGGCTGCGGGAGCGGCCTGGTTGCCGCTGCGGGCGGCGGGCCGCTGCTGCTGATTGCCCCGTTGCGTGGCGGCAGGCGCGGCTGGCGTCGCCTCCCTGGGGCGCGACATCTCCTGCGACTTCTGTTCCGTCACGATGATGTCGGTCTTGCGCGTGCTGACAAGGCGCTCGGCGTCGGCGAGCGCCTCGGACCAGCTTTGGCCGGGCCGGCGGCAGGAGCAGGTGTTGTCGTAGGTCTGCCGATAGCGGAAGGCGTTCGGCAGCGAGGAATAGGGCGTTCCGTCGGCCGAGATCGCCTGGTCCGCCGAGCCGTCGGCCGGCTGCATGAAGAGCTCGACCTCGGCTGCGGGGCAGGACGCCTGGCAAATGGCCGAATCGTTCTCGAAGGCACCCCGGGACGTGCGCGTGCTGATGGGGAAGTAGTAGCCGTCGCACTTGCGCACGCAGAGCGTCTTGATCGCGCCGCCGCCGAACTCGTCGAAGGGCGCGCCGCCGGGATCCATCTCCGTCACCGGATCGCTCTCCTGCTGGCCGCCGAAGAGCCGCTCGAAGAGACCGGGGGTGGACCGTGCCGGCTGCGGCGGGAGGCCGCGGCAATTCGTATCATAGGCTGCCACCAACGCCGCGCGCTGCGCCTCGATGGCCCCGCCCGCGTAGCGGTCAGCCTGGCTTTCCAAGGCCGCGAGGTTGGATTCCATCCGGTTGATCTGGGCCTGCAGCGGCCCGCACTGGGGCGGCGGCGGTTCGCCGAACATGAGGAACCGCTGACGCTGACAGCCGATCGACCGCGCATAAGAAACGGTCCGGTCGAGTTCCAACTGCTGCCGGCGCAACTCCGCCGCCATCTGCGGCGAGCGGCCGCCGCCGGCCCTCTCCAGCGCCGCGATGTCGCCGCGCAACCGGTCGCAATAGGCGCTCTGCGCCGCCGCGGCTCCGGCCGAGGCCGCCATGATCGCGATCGCAAGCCATCCGCCCCTGAGGATTCTCATGCACTCCCCGAATCCGGCAGACCGGCCCTCGTCCGCGCGCCGCCACCGTGGAACACGGAGGAAGGCGCGCGGTTCCGCACCACGACTGGTGCCAGATCGCGACAAATCTAAGGAAACCGATGGGATTCGGCCAGATCGCCCGTCAGGCGACCGATACACGCGGAAGTGGGTCGCCGGGAACGCCGGCCGGTCCTTCCGCGAGGCGGGCGACAAGATCCCCCAGCGACAGGGGGCGGCTGAAGAAGTAGCCCTGCGCCACGTCGCAGTCCGCGTCCGCGAGCAGGGCCGCAACCGCGGCAGTCTCGACGCCCTCGGCCACCGTCCGCATCCCGAATTCGTGAGCGAGCGACAGGCTCGCGCGGACGATCTTCCAGGCATAGGCATCCTGGTCGCAGCGCTGGACGAAGGAGCGGTCGAGCTTGAGCTCGCTGAACGGAAGGCTCAGGAGGGTCCGCAGCGAGGAGTAGCCCGTGCCGAAGTCGTCGAGCGACAGGTTGACGCCCTTGATGCGCAAGCGCGTGAGGACGTCGGAGACGAGCGCGTTGTCCGACATCGCCGTCGACTCGGTGATCTCGACCGTCAGCACCTCGGGCGGCAGACTTGCCTGCCAGAGCTGCACCTCCACGAGGTCCGGCCACGCCACGTCGTCGAGGGCGCTCGGCGGCACGTTGACCGCCACGCCGACGTCGGACGCGGTGGCGCGCCAGACTCCGGCGTCCCGGATGGCGACCGCCATCATCAGCCGGGTCAGGGCGCCGGCGAGCCCCGCGTCCTCCGCCACGGGCACGAAGACGTCGGGCGGCACGGTCCCGTGGACCTCGCTTTCCCAGCGCGCCAGCGTCTCCACGCCGACGATGCGCCCGGTCCGCAAGTCCACCTTGGGCTGGTAGACGGGGCGGATCGCCCCGGTCTCGATCGCCTCGGCGACCTCGTCCGCCGTCACGGCCACCCCCGAGTCGGCGCGCCCGAGGGCGCCGGGCTGCATGGTCGCGGCGTCGATGAGGTGCTGGCGGAGGGCCCCGAGGCTGAGGGGCTTGTGCAGCGTCCCCAGCGTGCCCAGCCCCACGCCCCGGGCGAGGCGGACGGCCGCGTCCCGGATGCGCTCGTCGAAGCCCGAGATGACGAGGACCGTCGGCCGCTGCGAGGTCCCGGCGAGGTGCCGGATCACTTCCACCCCGTCATGGTCGCCGAGGCTCAGGTCGAGGACCAGCGTGGTGAACCGCCGCTCGGAAAGCTTCTCGACGGCCTCGCCGAGCGAGGCCGCGAGGGCGACGGAGTAGCCGCACCGCTTGGCCGTCTCGGCGATGAGCATGCGCTGCATGCGGTCGTCGTCCACGACGAGCAGTTCGGGCTGTCTCTCGGCCAGCGGCGGGACGGCGAGCAGGCGCTCAGGCGACATCGGGCAGGCGCTCCGCTCGCGGGAGGTGGGTGAGGCCGGTCTCGAAGGCCTGGGTGAGGTCGGAGACGGCGCGGGCGAAGGCGTCGTCGTCGAGGTGGGAGGCGGAGTGTTCCAGGGCCGCGGCCTTCGCCGACACCGCCATCAGGCCGAAGGTCGCCGCGGCGGACTTGATGGCGTGGGCCTGCCGGGCCGTCGCGGTGCGGTCGGTCGCCACGGCCATCGCCGCGAGCCGCTCGCGGGTGTCCTCGATGAAGACGTCCAGGATCATCCGCGCGCTGTCCGGCTCGACCTCGTCGAGCAGCGTCTGCAGCATGCCCCCGTCGAACTCGACCGGCGCCGGAGCGGCCGGGTCGGTGCGCGGGCGCTCCTGCCGGGGGCGCGAACGGTCCAGCGCCTTCTGGATGACGTGCTCGAGCCTGTCCCGGCCGATCGGCTTGGTGGCGTAGTCGTCCATTCCTGCCGCCAGGGCGGCCTTGATGTCGGATGTCAGGACGTTGGCCGTAAGGGCGACGATCGGGATGCGCGCGGTCTCGCCGGGGAGCTTGCGGATCGCCTTCGTCGCCGCATACCCGTCCATGTCGGGCATCATCACGTCCATCAGCACGAGGTCGTAGCGGGACCGCTGGACGGCCTCCACGGCCTCGATGCCGTTCGTCACCGCGTGGCAGGCGTATCCGAGCTTCTGGAGCAGGGTGCCGATGACCAGCCGGTTGGTGGGGTTGTCCTCGGCCAGCAGGATCATGCCGCGACTGCTCGCCGGAACGGGGCTCTGGGCCTCGTCGGGCCGGTCGTCGAGGGTGGGTTCGATGCGCTGGGTCAGGGCGTCGACCAGTTCCTTGCGGCGCACCGGCTTTCCAAGCACCCGGTCGAAGGCCATGCGGTGGATGGACCCCTCCGCCAGCCTGTGCGACGCATTGGTCGCCAGCACGAGCCGGAGCCCGGCGAACTGGAGATCCGTCCGGACGGCCTCGGCGAGGGCAGCGGAATCCTGCCCGCCGGTCGCCTCGTCGACGACGACGGCATCGAACGGCCTCGCTCCGGCACGACGGAGCCGGGCGACGGCGTCCGCGGCCCGCCCCGTCGGCTCGATCCAGGCGCCCAGCCGGTGCAGGAGCTGGACATAGTGCCCGCGGACGACCGGATCCGTCGCCATGACGAGGATGCGCCGGTCGGCAAGCTCCTCGCGCCCGATGGGCTGGGTGCCGGGGACACGCCTGAAGGCGAGCTCGAAGGTGAAGGTGCTGCCCTCGCCCTCGACACTGGAAACGGCGATGCGGCCCCCCATGCGCTCGACCAGCTGGCGGCAGATGGCGAGGCCGAGGCCCGTGCCGCCGAAGCGGCGTGAAATGCTCCCGTCGACCTGGGCGAACTCGCGGAACAGGGACCCGATGGCCGACTCGGGAATGCCGATTCCCGTGTCGCGGACCTTCACGACGATGTGCGTCTGGTCGTCCGCCGGTGCCCCCGGCCTCGGCTCGACCGTGATCGAGACGTGCCCCTTCGCGGTGAACTTCACGGCGTTGCCGGCCAGGTTCAGCAGGATCTGCCGGAACGCCGCCGGGTCGCCGCTGACCTGGGTCGGAAGCGAGGGATCGACGATGGCGCCGACGAACAGGCCTTTCTCCGCCGCCCTCGGCGCGACGATGTCCAGGACGGCGTCCACCGTCTCCTCGAGGTCGAACGTGACGTCCTCGAACTCGACGCGGTCCGCCTCGAGCTTCGAGAAGTCGAGCACGTCGTTGATGATCTGCAGGAGGTGTTCCGCCGAGGTCCGAAGCGTCCCCGCATAGCGCCGCTGCTCCTCGTTCAGCGAGGTCTCGAGGATCAGGTCGGCCATGCCGATGATGCCGTTGAGCGGCGTGCGGATCTCGTGGCTCATCATCGCGAGGAAGGACGAGCGGGCCCGCCCGGCCGCCTCCGCCGCGTCCCTCGCCGCAGCGAGGGCCGCCGCCGTGTTGCTCCGCTCGGTGATGTCGGTGTAGGTGCGGACGATGCCGCCGTCCTGAAGCGGCGTGTTGCGCACCTCGAGCACGGTGCCGTTCGGCCGGCGCCGCTCGTAGACCTCCATCTTGTTCGAAAGGCCGCCCGACAGGATGTAGTCGCGGACGTTCGGGTCGAGTTGCTCGCCGCCCGAGCCGAACTCGCCGCGCTCCCACTGGTAGCGCAGGATGGCGCCGAACGGAGGGCGCTCGTCGACGAAAGCGTCCGGCAAGTCGAGGAGGCGTGTCGCACGCCGGTTCATGACCTGCACCTGGCCGTCGCGGTCGACCATCATGATGCCCTGGCTCATGTGCTCGAGGGTCACCTGCAGGTCATGTGACGTGCGGCGGGCGTTGGCCTCGCTGTGCCTGAGCGCCTCCTCGGCCTGCAGCAGGCGGGCATTGCGCCTGACGCCGTACCCGACGAACAGCAGGACCAGCCCGCAGAACGCAAGGGCCGCGGCGCGGAAGCGGACGACCTTGGCCCTGTAGGGCGCGAGAACGCCGTCCATCGGCACCGTCACCTTGACGTAGAGGGGCTGATCGTCGACCGCGCTCCAGGCGATCAGTCGCTCGGTCGGGCCCGTCGCGTCGTAGATGTAGCCCTTCGGCTCGCGCTGCATGCGGCCGAGGAAATCGCCCACGTTGTGGCCGAGAGCCTCCTGATCGGCCGCATGGCCGCCCAGCGCCCGGACGACGCCGTCCGCGCCGATGAGCGTGATGGCCGCCGCATTGCCGAAGTCGATCGCGTCGTAGAACTCGGAGAGCTGCAGCGGGTCCATGGAGGCGACGATCACGCCCCCGAAGGTCCCGTCGGGCCCCCTCAGCGGCCGGGTCAGCTGCACGGACGGCTTTCCGGACACGCGGCCGAACACCGGCTTGCTGACGAACAGGAAGTCGCCGCGCCCCTCGGTGTGGACGCGGAAGTGCTCACGGTCGGAGAGGTCGACGCGCGGGCTCCCCCCCGCGAGGTTCGAGGAGGACAGGAAGCCGCTGGCGTCGATCGTCGCGACCTGGAGCGTGAGGTCGCCCGCGAGCTTGCCGTCGCGGAGGAAGTCGGAAAGGCGGAACGCCTCCGGATCGCGCTCGTAGGCGGCGCGGAGAAAGACCAGCATGTGGTCGATCTCGGTGATGGCGTGGTTGGTGAAGGCCTCCACGGCACGCGCGATGTTCTGAGCGTTTCTCTGGGCCCCGTCCCGCGTGGCCTGCAGGTCGGCCCGCAGGTGATAGCTCATGCTCAGCCAGATGAGCACGACGATCCCGACGCCGAGCCACGTCGAACTGTGGTTGAGCGCGCGAAGCGGGGGCCGCCACTTCGACAGGACACTGGACACGTGCGGCATTTCCGTCTGCACACCCCTTGTGCAGCATTTGATACAACCGCTGAGTTTCTTTTCGCCTTAACGCAGCCTCTGGTGTCGAAGAGGCTGCGTTGACCCCGCCTTAACCCTCCACGACTGGCGCGGGGCGGCAGGAGGGGCCATATGGGGAGCGAAGGAGATGCGCAGATGACCAGGACGACCTCGATCCGCGCCGCGTGTGCCGCCATCCTCGCTGCCGCCGCCATGGTGGCGGCTGTGCCGGCCCAGGCGCAGGAACCCGACGTGATCTTCAAGAAGTCGACCGTCTGGAAGATGCTCACGCCCGACGACAAGCTCGTCACCTACGCCGTCGACGATCCAGGGGTCGAGGGAGTGGCCTGCTATTTCACCGCGCCCGAGCGCGGCGGCGTGAAGGGCATGCTGGGCGTCGCCGAGGAGGTCTCGGACGTGTCGCTGGCCTGCCGTCAGGTCGGGCCCATCCGCATCAAGGAAAAGTTCGAGCAGGGGACCGTCGTCTTCCGCCAGTCCCGCTCGCTCTTCTTCAAGAAGATGCAGATCGTCCGTGGCTGCGACGTGAAGCGCAACGTGCTGGTATATCTGGTCTATTCGGACCGGATCATCGAGGGTTCGCCGAAGAACTCGACCTCTGCCGTCCCGCTGATGCCCTGGGGGAACTCCGGCGAGGCGCAGCGCTGCGCCGACTTCGTCAGCGGCTGAACCTGGAAACGGCGACGCCGGCGGGCAGGGCCGGCCGGCGTCGGCTGCAGCCATCGGGCGGATGCCGGTCCGCCCGCGGGGCTTATTCGTTGCAGGTGACCGTGTAGGCCTGGACGGACGCACGCGCGCCGCCCCTGAGGGAGGCGGTCATCTCGGAGGCGTCGGCGGGACCGAACGTCACAGCCTTGCCGAGGCCCTGGGCGGCGCACCATGCATCGGCGACGACGCGGGCACACGGGCCGCCCTCGCCGAGACAGTCGGCGATGCCGTAGCCGTCGTTGGCGGGGATGATGAAGGACCGGTCGGCGGCGACCGCCGGGGCAGCGGCGAGGCTGGCGAGGAGTGCAGCAGCGGCAATCGTCAGGCGAGTCGTCATGGGGCGATCCGGCGGCGAGAGGCGAAAACTTGACCGAGAATGTTCAGGGTCTCGTAACGATCGGGTTAATGGCGAGAATAAGGGTTCGGTTTCCATTCGCCGTGCGCCGGCGCACATGCGGGACGCCGTGTTACCCGGGCCGTTACGCCGCTTCAACCGCGAGCACCGTTGCCGCGGCGGTTCGGGGGCCGCTGTGGAGATCGCGCCACACTTGATGGCAAGAGGCGCAGACAGGCCCCGGTGAGGGCGTGGGAGCGGCCTGTGTCCTTGACCGTGGGGGGATACCGGAGCATGGTGCGCGCCATGTCGAAGACCGGCCCCGCCATTATCCGGACCGTCAACATTTGCAGCTAGCGCTATCGCTGGCTGGAACCGACTTTCTCTGAACTCGATCGGAGCGGATCCCCGGCCAGCCAGGCGAGGGTGAACCGCATGTCGCTGAAGCTCTACAATACGCTGTCGCGCACGAAGGAAGACTTCATCCCCCTCGACCCGGGGAACGTGCGCCTCTACGTGTGCGGGCCGACGGTCTACGACTTCGCCCACATCGGCAATGCGCGGCCTGTCATCGTCTTCGACGTGCTGTTCCGGCTGCTCCGCCATGTCTACGGGCCGGGCCATGTCACCTATGTCCGCAACATCACGGACGTCGACGACAAGATCAACGAACGCGCCGCCCGGGACTTTCCCGGCGAGCCGCTGAACGCGGCGATCCGGCGGCTGACCGAGGGCACGGCGGCGATCTTCTCCGAGGACGTGAAGGCGCTGGGCTGCCTCGCGCCCACGGTCGAGCCGCGGGCCACCGAGCACATCTCGGAGATGATCGAGATCATCGAGCGCCTGATAGCGACCGGCCACGCCTATGCCGCGCAGGGCCACGTGCTCTTCAACGTGCCGTCGATGCCTGACTATGGCCGTCTTTCGCGTCGTTCGCTCGACGAGATGGAGGCCGGCGCCCGCGTCGACGTGGCGCCGTACAAGCGCGACCCGATGGACTTCGTGCTGTGGAAGCCTTCCGCCAACCACGAGCCCGGCTGGGTGTCGCCGTGGGGGAGGGGACGCCCCGGATGGCATATCGAGTGCTCCGCCATGAGCTGGAAGCACCTCGGCGAGGTGTTCGACATCCACGGCGGCGGGATCGACCTCGTTTTCCCGCACCACGAGAACGAGGTCGCCCAGACGCGCTGCGCCTTTGGCCACGACGTCATGGCGCGCGTGTGGATGCACAACGGCTTCCTGCAGGTGGAAGGCGAGAAAATGTCGAAGAGCCTCGGCAACTTCGTCACGATCCGCGAGCTGTGGGCCAGCGACCGCTTCGGCGGCCGGGCGTGGCACGGTGAAGTGCTGCGCCTCGCCATGCTGCGCAGCCACTACCGCCAGCCCATCGACTGGACGCTTCGGGCGCTGGAGGAGGCCGAGGCGACCTTGCTGCGCTGGAAGGGGGAGGGGGGCCCGGCGGGTACGCCGGACGAGACCGTGCTGGACGCGTTGGCGGACGACCTGAACACCCCGCTCGCCATCGCGCGGCTGCACCAGGCGGACCCGGCGGCCCGGGCTTCAACCCTCGCCCTGCTAGGGTTCACGGCGACCGCCGACGCGTTGGCAGGACATGACGCCGCCGTGCGGGGCTTGGCCATCTCGGTCGACACGGCAGAGGTGGAACGGCTTCTCGCCGCCCGCACCGCCGCCCGCGCGGCGCGGAACTGGGCCGAGTCCGACCGGCTGCGCGACGAGCTCGCCGCCATGGGCGTCGCCATCAAGGACGGCAAGGACGCCGCCGGCAACCCCGTCACGACGTGGGAGCTGAAGCGATGACCGCGCTTCTCACCCTGTCCCTCTCCTGCAAGGGGAGAGGGCGCGCTCCCCTCCCTTCTCCCCGCCCGCGGGGAGAAGGTGCCCCGACGAGGCGGATGAGGGGTCTTCCTTCTTTCCATCCCGTCCCCGTCATCCCCGGCGGCGCGAAGCGCCGGGAAGGGGATCCAGCCTTCCGGCGGCACCGTCTGGATCCCCTTCCCGGCAGGCTCCGCCTGCCGCCGGGGATGACGCAGGGAGAGGCGCGGCGTCCTCCTCTCCGAACGGCGAGGGAGGGATCGCGCCTGCCTCTCCGCACTTCACGGGAAAGAGGGCGCCCCCTGCACACCGGATGCCGCCCATGAGCGATGGCAAGACGCCCTTCGGCCCCCGCCGGCTGCTCATCCTCATGGTGGTGAAGCTCGCTCTCCTCGCCTTCGCCGTGCTGGTGGCACTGCGCCTCTACGGACTGGTCTGATGTCGCGCGAACGCCTCTACCTCTTCGACACGACGCTCCGCGACGGCGCGCAGACCACGGGGGTCGACTTCTCGCTGGAGGACAAGCGCCAGATCGCCGGGATGCTCGACCGCCTCGGCGTCGACTACGTGGAGGGCGGCTACCCCGGCGCCAACCCGCTCGACACGGCCTTCTTCGCGGAGCGGCAGACGCGCAAGGCGCGCTTCACTGCCTTCGGCATGACGAAGCGCGCCGGCCGGTCCGCCGCGAACGATCCGGGCATCGCTGCCCTGCTCGAGGCGGCGTGCGACGCCATCTGCTTCGTCGCCAAGTCCTGGGACTACCATGTGCATGTCGCCCTGGGCTGCACGCTTGAGGAGAACCTGGACGGCATCCGGGAAAGCGTCGCGGCGGCGCGCGACGCCGGGCGCGAGGCCATGGTCGACTGCGAGCATTTCTTCGACGGCTACAAGGCGAACCCCGCCTACGCGCTCGCCTGCGCTCGCGCCGCCCACGAGGCGGGCGCGCGCTGGGTGGTGTTGTGCGACACCAACGGCGGCACGCTGCCTCACGAGGTGGAGCGCATCGTCGCCGAGGTGAGGGACGGCGTTCCTGGAATTGCACTCGGCATCCACGCCCACGATGACACCGGCAACGCCGTGGCGAACTCGCTCGCCGCGGTGCGGGCCGGCGCCCGGCAGATCCAGGGGACGCTCAATGGCCTCGGCGAGCGTTGCGGCAACGCCAACCTCGTCACCCTCATTCCGACATTGAAGCTGAAGGACGAGTTTGCAGGGCGCTTCGAGACCGGCGTGAGCGACGAGGCGCTGGCCTCGCTGACGCACGTCTCGCGGGCCCTCGACGAGCTTCTGAACCGGGCGCCGAACCGCCACGCTCCCTACGTGGGCGCCTCGGCCTTTGCCACCAAGGCGGGCATTCATGCCTCGGCGGTGCTGAAGGATCCCCGCACTTACGAGCACGTGCCTCCTGAGGCCACCGGCAACCGGAGGCTGGTGCTGGTCTCCGACCAGGCGGGCAAGTCGAACATCGCCGCCGAACTCGAGCGCGTCGGCATCACGGTCGACCGCAACGATCCCCGCCTCGGGCGCCTGCTCGACGAGGTGAAGGATCGCGAGGCGATGGGCTACGCCTACGAGGCAGCCGACGCTTCGTTCTTCCTGCTGGCGCGGCGGGTGCTGGGCGAGGTCCCGGAGTTCTACACGGTCGAGCGGTTCAAGGTGAACGTCGAGCGCCGCTACAACGCCATCGGCGAGCTGGTCACGGTGGCCGAGGCCATCGTCAAGGTGCGGGTCGGAGACGAGGTGCTGATCTCGGCAGCCGAGGGCAATGGCCCCGTCAACGCGCTGGACCTCGCGCTGCGCAAGGACCTCGGCAAGTACCAGTCGATCATCGCCCCGCTGGAGCTGCTGGACTACAAGGTCCGCATCTTCCAGGGTGGATCGGACGCTGTGACCCGCGTCCTGATCGAGAGCGGCGACGGGGCCGGCGACCGCTGGACGACCGTCGGCGTGTCGCCGAACATCATCGACGCGTCCTTCCAGGCGCTGACGGACTCGATCACCTATCGTCTCCTGAAGGCGGGCGCGCGCCCCTGATCCGGGTGCGGCGGGAGCCGCATCCCGCAGCTTGGCAGGAACTCCCTTCGCCGCATGGCGTTCAGTCCTCACTCGTCCGCAACAGGAGTGAGGCCATGACCTACGATCCGAACGATCCGACCCGCCGCGTCGCCGACAACGACTACCGGACCACCACGACCGGCGACGGCTATCGCAGCGGCGCCGTCCGCGGAGCCAGCAACACGGGTGTCATCGGCGCCATCGTCGGCATCCTCGCCGTCATCGCCATCGTCTTCTTCGTGTGGCGCGGATACGACGCCTCGACCGGCACGGCGACCACCTCGAACGTGAATGGCAGCTCGACGGCGACGACGAGCGCTCCGGCTCGTCCCGCGGCGCCCGGCACGCCTGCGCCGGCCGCTCCCGCCGCGCCGCCCGCTTCCACCGACACGACGGGCACGACGACGACCGCGCCCAAGCCCTGAGGAACGATCTGCGGATGGCAGGGGTCCGTCGCCTCCCGGGGGGCGGCGGGCCCCGGCCGCACGACAGGCCGGCATGAACTGCAGGCGAGGGCGAAAGGCGCCCTGGCACCTCTCAGAAGTTGTCTTCGACCTCACCCTCGAGGGCGGCTTCCGAGAGACCGCGGATCGCCGAGCGGAGCATCGGCACGATCGCCTCGACGTCGTCGGCCAGCAGGAAGTTGACCTCGAAGCCCTCCCGGACGAATCCGGCGGTCTTCATGTGCTGCAGCAGACCGAGCAGCGGGTCCCAGAACTTCGCGACGTTGGCGACGAGGATCGGCTTTCGGTGCTGGCCGAGCTGCGCCCACGTCATCTGCTCGACGAGTTCCTCCAGCGTCCCGATGCCGCCCGGCAGCGCCACGAAGGCGTCCGCCTTCTCGAACATCAGCCGCTTGCGGGTGTGCATGTCCGGGACGACCACGAGTTCCTGCGCGTCGGCGATCATCAGCTCGCGCGCCCGCAGGAACTCCGGGATGATGCCCGTGACATGCCCGCCATGGTCGAGGACGGCCCGGGCCACGGTGCCCATCAATCCGACGTTCCCGCCCCCGTAGACGAGGTTGATGTTCTCCTCGGCGAGGCGCCGGCCGAGCGCGGTGGCCGCGCGGGCGAACACGGGATCGGCCCCGAAGCCGGAGCCGCAATACACGCAGACGGAGCGAAGGTCGGTCATGCCGCTTTGTTGCACTGCGGCACTCTGGCGGTCAATCGCGCCGGCGGCGGTTAACGAAGTCCTAAGCGGGCTGATTGCCATGGCGCCGCAACGTACTATAGCTGTCTGGACCAATAAGGGGCCGCAGGACGGCCCCGGGGGCTGGCGAAGGGCGTCTTGCATGTCGGTGTGGGTGAAGATCGCGATCCTGATCGCGGGTCTCGTGGGGATCGGCACGGCCGTCCATCGCTATGGGCTGCCGGTCCAGCAACCCGCGAAGGAGGCCGCCGTTCCCGCGGCCCCGGCCACGCCGTCCGTGCCCGCCTCGCCCGCCGTTCCTCAGACCGCTGCTCCCGCTGCCCCCGCGACCGCGCCCGCCGCCCCTTCGGCTCCGGCACCCGCGCAGCAGGCTGCCGTTCCGGCGCAGCCCGCTCCCACCGCCGCCGCGCCCGCGACTGCGCCAGCGCCGGCTGCGAAGGACGCGCCGCCGCCGCCGGCCTTCGACATCGTGCGCGTAGAGCCGACCGGCGACACGGTCGTCGCCGGCCGCACGCTGCCCGGCGCCCGGATCACGCTTCTGCGCAACGGGGAGCCGTACGAGACGGTCGTGGCCGATGGATCGGGCCAGTTTGCGCTCGTTCCCCGTCCGCTGCCTCCGGGCAACCACGAGCTGACGCTCTCCATCACCCTGCCCGACGGCCAGACCGCGAACTCTCGCCAGAGCGTCACCGTTGCCGTGCCGACTTCGCCATCGGGCGAGGTGATCGTGGCGCTGACCTCACCGGACGCGCCGACGCGCCTGTTGAGCGCGCCGAAAAGCGTCGCGACCCCGCCGGCCACGCCTCCCGCCGCGGCCGCACCGACCGCAGCCGCCCCCGCGCCGTCCGGCCCTCGCCCCCGCGTGGTCGTGACCACGGTGGAGGCCGAGGACGGAGGCAAGCTCTTCGCCAGCGGGCAGGCGAACCCGGGCGCCACCGTGCGCCTCTACATCAACGACACCTTCCTTGCGACGGCCGTCGCCGGCGCCGATGGCCGCTGGTCCTTCACCATCGGCAAGGGGCTGGAGCAGGGGGCCTACCGGGTGCGGCTGGACGATGTCGATCCCGCGAACGGGACCGTGCTCTCCCGCGCCGAGGTGCCGTTCCAGTACACGGCTCGCCCGGCCGTGGCATCGGCTACGGCCACCCCCCCGGCGGCGCAGGGCACCGCTCCGGCCGCATCGTCATCCAGCGGGTTGCCGGCCCCGGCCGCGCAGCCTGCCGGCCCCGCTGGCGCTCCGGCCGTTCGCCCGGCGGCGCAGGGCCAGGTTGCCGTCGCTGGCGGTGCCCCTGTCGCCGGCTCGTCGGCCGACGTGCTCGTGCCGGAGATCCGCAGCGCCACGGTTACCCGCGGCGACAGCCTGTGGCGCATCTCGAAGCGCGTCTACGGCAAGGGCGTGCGCTACACGGTCATCTACGAGGCCAACCAGCAGCAGATCCGTGATCCGGCACGCATCTATCCCGGCCAGATCTTCGTGCTGCCCGGCGAACGGCCGAACTAGGCGCCGCGCGGGACGTTCGCTCCCGAAGGCTTGATGCCTTCGGCAGTCCGGACCGGCGTTTTACGAGGGTGCAACGGGTCGTCTTGCCGCCTATATAGGCAACCTTCGCAACGGCCCGCTGATCATGAACCACGTCGATTCCCGTCTGCCCCGGTCCCTGACGCCCAAGCCCGCCACTAGGCGCGTCAGTGCGGAGAAGGGGGCGCTGACGGGGACCCTCAAGGGGCTGTGGCCCTATCTCTGGCCCGTCGACCGCGCCGACCTCCGGCGTCGCATCGTGCTCGCCACCGTCATCCTCCTGGTCGCGAAGGTGGTGACGCTCGCGGTGCCCTTCACCTTCAAGTGGGTGACCGACAGCCTGGTGCCCGCCGACCGGGACAACGTCCCGCTGACAGCGCTGGCGGCGGTGCCTGTCGCGCTGGTGCTGATCTACGGAGCGGCGCGGGCCACGATGGCACTGCTCACGCAGTGGCGCGACGCCATGTTCGCCGCCGTCGGCATGCATGCCGTGCGACGCCTCGCCTACGAGGTGTTCGAGCACATGCACCAACTGTCGCTGCGCTTCCACCTCGAGAAGAAGACGGGCGGTCTTACCCGCGTCCTCGAGCGCGGGCGTAACGGCATCGAGACCATCGTCCGCATGACGATGCTGCAGGGCTTCCCGACCATCGTCGAGTTCGTGATGATCCTCGGCGTGCTCGTGTGGCAGTTCGACTGGCGCTACGCGGCGGTCACGGTCGCCATGATCGTCGCCTACATGGTCTACACGACCAAGGCCACGGAATGGCGCATCGGCATCCGCCGGAAGATGAACGAGAGCGACACCGACGCCAACGTCAAGGCGATCGACAGCCTGCTCAACTACGAGACGGTCAAGTACTTCGGTGCCGAGGAGCGCGAGGCATCCCGCTACGACCGCTCGATGGAGCGGTTCGAGACGGCCAGCGTGAAGGCCTATACCTCGCTCGCCGTGCTGAACGCCGGACAGGCCGTCATCTTCACCGCCGGGCTCACCGCCTGCATGGTCATGGTGGTGCCGGGGATCCAGGCCGGGACGCAGACGGTCGGCGACCTGGTGATGATCAACGCCATGCTGATCCAGCTGTACCAGCCGTTGAACTTCATGGGCATGGTGTACCGGGAGATCAAGCAGGCGGTCACCGACATCGAGCAGATGTTCGACATCCTCGACCGCGAGCCCGAGATCGCCGACAAGCCGGGCGCCCCACGCCTCGCCGTCACGGCCGGGACCGTCCGCTTCGAGGACGTGCGCTTCCACTACGTGCCCGAGCGCCCGATCCTGCGCGGCGTCACCTTCGAGGTGCCGGCCGGACGCACGGTCGCCATCGTCGGCCCCTCGGGTGCCGGCAAGTCGACCATCTCCCGGCTTCTTTTCCGCTTCTACGAGCCTCAGGGCGGGCGGATCCTGATCGACGGTCAGGATATCACCGCCGTCCAGCAGGGCTCGCTGCGCGCCGCCATCGGCATGGTCCCGCAGGACACCGTGCTCTTCAACGATACCATCGGCTACAACATCCGCTACGGCCGCTGGGAGGCGTCCGAGGCCGAAGTGCAGGAGGCCGCTGCGCTGGCGCAGATCGACCGCTTCGTGAAGTCCCTGCCGGAAGGCTACGAGACCAGCGTGGGAGAGCGCGGCCTGAAGCTCTCGGGCGGCGAGAAGCAGCGCGTGGCCATTGCCCGCACCATTCTGAAGGGTCCGCCCATCCTCGTGCTCGACGAGGCGACCTCGGCGCTCGACAGCTTCACCGAGAAGGACATCCAGGATGCGCTGGAGCGGATTTCGCGCGACCGCACCACTCTTGTGATCGCTCACCGGTTGTCGACGGTCATCAACGCCGACGAGATCATCGTCCTCGACAAGGGCGTCATCGTCGAGCGTGGCACCCACTCGGAGTTGCTTGAGCACGACGGCGTCTATGCGGCGTTGTGGAACCGCCAGCGCGAGGCTGACGAGGCCCGCGAGACGCTGGAACGTGCCCGCGCGGCCGAGGAACCCGCTCCCGCACCGGCACAGTAAGGCCCCCGGCTCGCGGGCCGACCACGCGCCGATCCCCTCCGAAAGGCGCAGTTGCCGTTTCTGGAACAAGTCTTGTTCCCGGCGGCGGCGTTTACGCCGGATTCCACGGCTGCGACACGCAGAAATGCCGCGTTGCCAAGGGGGGCTTTTGAGCCCACACTTTGTGCAACAACGATGCCGCATTACGGCACCGATCCCGGGAGGAGACCACCATGTGTCACCTGTTCGCCAGCCAGGCCCCCGCGACCTACGCCTTCGAGACGCGGTCCATCCGTCTCAACGGCCAGAGCACCAGCCTGCGCCTGGAAAAGGTGTTCTGGGGCATTCTCGAGCAGCTCGCCCGGCGCGAAGGGCTGACCGTTCCCCGCTTCGTCTCGACGCTCCACCGGGAGATCCTCGTCCTGCGCGGCGAGGCGCCGAACTTCACGTCGCACCTGCGCTGCATCTGCCTGGTTGCGCTGGAGAATGGCCTCGTCGGGCCCGAGCTCGACGCCCGTCAGGCGGCCTGACGAAGAAAGCTACTCTGTAGTAGCGGAATAACACCCGCCCCCTTTCCGGCCGGCGTAAACCTGCCTCCACGATCCGACCCAACCGTCGGCACGGGGAGACGATTTATGGCGAAGGCCATCCACATGATGATCCGGGTCCTCGACGAGGCCCGGTCGGTCGCCTTCTACAAGGCGGCATTCGGCCTCGACGTGGCCGAGCGGCTCGACTTCGACAGCTTCACCCTCGTCTACCTGCGCAATGCCGAGGTGGACTTCGAGGTCGAGCTGACGATCAACAAGGGCACCACGACCCCCTACGACCTCGGTACCGGCTACGGCCACGTGGCCTTCGTCGTCGACGACCTCGACGCCGAGCACGCGCGCTTCGTGGCGGCCGGGTTCGCCCCGCGCGACATCGTCGCCTTCAACCGCGACGGCCAGCTTCTGGCCCGCTTCTTCTTCGTCCAGGACCCCGACGGCTACAAGATCGAGGTCCTGCAGAAGCACGGCCGTTTCCGCTGACCATTTGGCGCCGGCCGCCGCAGGCGGCCCAAGAAGAGCGCTTCGCGCGCCGCTGCCCACCCTTCGAGGAACGCCTGAGGACCATCCGATGAGCGACCATCATCACGACCACGAGCATAAGCATCCCCATCCGCGCCGGCCGGCGATGAGCCGGCGCGCCTTCCTGCGGCGCTCGTCCGAGACGGCGCTCGTCGCGGCCATCACCGTCACCTCCGCCGGCGCCCTGCTCAACACGGCGGAAGCATGGGGCATGGAAGTGAAGGCGGTGAAGCCGCAGACCATGACGACGCTGATCCAGATCGCGCGGGACATCTACCCGCACGACAAGGTGCCGGATCGCTTCTATGCGATCGCGGTGAAGGGGCACGACGAGAAGGCGGCGAAGGACGCCGACTACAAGGCCATGATCGAGGGCGGTGTCGCCGCCATCGACGCTGCGTCCGGCAAGGGCGGCTATCTCGCGGTGGGCTGGGAAGCCCAGCGCGTCGCGATCCTGCGCAAGTTCGAGCAGACCGGCTTCTTCCAGACCGTTCGGTCCGGGCTGGTGGTCAGCTTGTACAACCAGCAGGAGATCTGGCCGATCTTTGGATACGAGGGCGAGTCCTACTCCAAGGGCGGCTACATCAACCGCGGCTTCAACGACATCGACTGGCTCTGACGACTCCGGCGCGGATCACCCCGGACAACGACAGACCGTGACGACGGAGAGAGACACCCATGGCCACTTTCGACCTTAACGACGACAGCGTCGTCGTCATCATCGGCTCCGGCGCCGGCGGCGGCACGCTGGGCAACGAGCTCGCCCAGAAGGGCATCAAGACGGTCATCCTCGAGGCCGGCGCCCGGCACGAGTATGACGAGTTCATCAACGACGAGTGGGCGAGCTTCACGCAGCTCGCCTGGACCGACATGCGCACGACCTCCGGCTCGTGGCGCGTTGCGAAGGACTTCGCCAACCTCCCGGCGTGGATCGTGAAGGCGGTTGGCGGCTCGACGACGCACTGGGCCGGCGCGTCCCTGCGCTTCCAGGAGCACGAGTTCAAGACGCTCACCGCCTACGGGCGCGTCCCCGGCGCCAACCTGCTCGACTGGCCGATCTCGCTCGCCGAACTCGCGCCATGGTACGAGAAGGCCGAGGAGAAGATGGGCGTCACCCGCACGGGCAACCGCCCCGGGTTGCCCGGCAACAACAACTTCAAGATCCTGAAGGCCGGCGCCGACAAGCTCGGCTACAAGGAGTGCAATACCGGCCACATGGCCATCAATTCGGTGGAGCGCGACGGCCGCAACTCCTGCCAGCAGACCGGGTTCTGCTTCCAGGGCTGCAAGTGGGGCGCCAAGTGGTCGACCCTCTACACCGAGATCCCGAAGGGCGAGGCCACCGGCAAGCTCGAGGTGCGCCCCCAGAGCCACGTGCTGAAGATCGAGCATGACGGCTCGGGCAAGGTCACGGGCGTCGTCTATGCCGACAAGGACGGCAAGCTGCAGCGCCAGAAGGCCCGCATCGTCGCCGTCGCCGGCAACTCCATCGAGAGCCCGCGCATCCTGCTCAACTCGGCGTCGAACCTGTTCCCGAACGGCCTCGCCAACTCCTCCGGCCAGGTCGGACGCAACTACATGCGCCACATGACCGGGTCGGTGTACGCCATCTTCGACCGCCCGGTGCACTTCTACCGCGGCACGACCATGGCGGGCATCATCCAGGATGAGGCCAAGCACGATCCCAAGCGCGGCTTCGTCGGCGGCTACGAGATGGAGACGCTCGCCCTCGGCCTGCCCTTCATGGCCGCCTTCCTCGATCCCGGCGCCTGGGGCCGTGAGTTCACCAGCGCGCTGGACGGCTATGACCGGATGGCGGGCATGTGGATCGTGGGCGAGGACATGCCGCAGGAGACGAACCGGATCAGCCTGTCCGAGGCCAAGGACAAGCACGGCATGCCGGTGGCGAACGTCCACTTCGACGACCACGCCAACGACATCGCCATGCGCAACCACGCCTACGGGCGCGGCCGGGCCCTGTACGAAGCGGTCGGCTCGACGCGGACCTTCCCGACCACGCCCTATCCGTCGACCCACAACCTGGGCACGAACCGGATGAGCGAGAAGCCGCGGGACGGCGTCGTCAACAAGTTCGGCCAGACGCACGACATCAAGAACCTGTTCATCTCGGACGGCAGCCAGTTCACCACCGGCGGCGCGGAGAACCCGACGCTGACGATCGTGGCGCTCGCCATCCGCCAGGCGGACTTCATCGCCCGCGAGATGTCGGCGAAGACGATCTGATCCGATCGCGCGTTCTCCCCGCGTGCTGGGAGACGGTGGCGCGCACGCTCCGGGCTTGCCCGGTTCGTGCTCTCAGTGGCGTGTTCTCCCTTCTCCCCGCGTGCGGGGAGAAGGAAAGGGGGCTCAGCTCATCTTCAGCGTGATGCCGCCGTCCACGACGAGCTCGATGCCGGTGACGTAGCGCGACTCGTCGCTGGCGAGGAACAGTGCGGCGTTGGCGACGTCCCATGCATCGCCCATGTGGCCCATGGGCACCTGCGCGTCGCGGGCCCGCCACATCGCCTCGACGTCGCCGTCGGCATAGACGGCCGCCAGTCCGGCAGAGCGCTCGACCATGGGGGTCTTCATCAGGCCCGGCAGCACGGCGTTCACCCGGATCCTGCGCGCCGCGTACTGCACCGCCGTCGTGCGCGTGAGGTGGTTCATCGCCGCCTTGGTCGCGTAGTAGGTGGCGTAGGGCACGCCCGTGTAGCGGATCGACGCAATCGACGAGATGTTGATGATCGACCCGCCTCCCTGCCGCTCCATCACCGGGATGACGTGCTTCATGGCGAGGAAGCAGCTCTTCAGGTTGATCGCGAAGACGCGGTCCCACTCGGCCTCGTCGAGCTCGACGACCCCGCCGGTGACGGCGATCCCGACATTGTTGTCCAGCACGTCGATGCGGCCGTAGGCCGCGAGCGTCGCCGCGACGGAGGCCTGCACATCCGCTTCGCGGGCAACGTCGACCGCAAGCGCGACGGCCTCGCCGCCCTCGGCCCGGATGAGGGCCGCTGTCTCCTCGGCGGCGGCGGGGTTGATGTCGGCACAGGCGACCCGGGCTCCCTCGCGGGCGAACGTCACGGCCGTCGCCTTGCCGTTGCCCCAGCCCGGCCCCGACGAACCCGCGCCCAGAACCAGTGCCGTTTTCCCCGCCAGACGCCCAGCCATCCCCATCTCTCCCGATCTCCCCGACCCGCCGGCCGTCCGTTCAGCCCGGCTGCGACCGCAGACGGTCCCGTTCTCGCAGCTCCGTCTTCAGGATCTTGCCGTAGTTGTTCTTCGGCAGCGCCGCGATGAACACGTAGTCCTTCGGGCGCTTGAAGCGTGCGATGGCCCCGAGGCACAGCGCGTCGAGCTCGGCCCGGTCGGCCTCGCCGACCACGTAGGCCACGACGGCCTCGCCCCACTCGGGATCGGGGCGGCCGATGACCGAGACCTCCCGGACGCCGGGGTGGCGCAGCAGCACCTCCTCGACCTCGCGGGGGTAGATGTTCGATCCGCCCGAGATGATGACGTCCTTGGAGCGATCGCGCAGCGTCAGGTAGCCGTGCGCGTCGAGCGAGCCGACGTCCCCGGTGTGAAGCCAGCCGCCGGCGAGCGTGCGGGCGCTGGCCTCCTCGTTGCGCCAGTAGCCCGCCATCAACGTCGGGCCGCGGCACAGGATCTCGCCGGTCTCGCCGTCGGGGAGGGGACTGTCGTCGCCGTCCGCGATCCGCACCTCGATGCAGCCGAACGGCCGGCCGGCGCTGGCGAGCCGATGCAGCCAGAGCGGGTGGTCGCGGTCGGCGATCTCGGACTTCGACAGGACGGTGATCGTCATCGGGCTCTCGCCCTGGCCGTAAATCTGCGCGAAGCGGGGGCCGAAGCGGTCGATGGCCCGCACCGCGTCCTCGACGTACATCGGTGCGCCGCCCCACACGATGGTGCGGATGGCCGAGGGATCGCACGCGCCGGGCGCCTCGACCAGGCGCCTGATCATGGTCGGTGCGGCAAACATCGAGGTGTTGCGCCACGCGCCGAAGAGGGAGAGCACCTCGGCGGCCTCGAAGCCGCCGCTCTCGGGCACCACGTTGACCCCCAGCCGCAGCACGGTCGCCATCATGTAGAGCCCCGAGCCGTGGCTCATCGGCGCGGCGTGCAGCAGCGCGTCGCCCGGCATGACGGGATCGACCTCCAGCGCATAGGCCTGAGACATCGCGGCCAAGGCCCCATGGGTCAGCACGGCGCCCTTCGGGCGGCCGGTGGTGCCGGATGTGTAGAACAGCCACGCCGGATCAGCGGGGGCACGCTCCGTCACGGCGATCGGATCGTGCCGGGACAGGCGTCCCCATTCAGGGGAAGCGAGGACGATGACGTGCTCCAGCCCGGCAGGCGCGTGGGCACCGACGGCGCCGGAGAGGCGTTCCGAGACGATCGCAAGGCGGGCTCCCGAATGCTCGAGGATCCAGGCGATCTCGGCCGGATGGAGCTTCGCGTTCACCGGCACGGCGACGCAGCCGGCATGCCAGATGGCGAACAGCGCCTTCACGTAGCGGACGTCATTGTCGGCAACGATGGCCACCCGTTCGCCGGGTGCGAGGCCATAGGTGGCGCGCAGGGCGCCGGCGCGGCAGGCGGTGAAGGCGGCGAGTTCGCCATAGGTCGCCGTGGCGACGGACCCCTGGGCGAGAGCCTTCAGGTCCGGGGCGCTGCGGCCGGCCCGCTCCATCCAGAGGGCGATGTTCATCGGCAGGGCCTCCGTGATCCGGCGTCCCGCGTCCGGGCCGGCGTCAGACCGTGTTGAGCCAGTTCAGGTGGATGGGGAAGCCCTCGCCCCCCAGCAGCGCCTGGCACTCGTAGAGCGGCAGGCCGACGACGTTGGAGTAGGAACCCACGAGCTTCGTCACGAAGCTGCCGGCCCGCCCCTGGATCGCGTAGCCACCCGCCTTGCCGCGCCATTCGCCCGAGGCGAGGTAGGCTTCGATCTCCGGGCGCGACAGGTGCTTGAACACCACGCGTGTCTCGATCACCCGCTCGCGGATGGCGCCGCGCGGCGTCACGACGGCGAGCCCCGTGTACACACGGTGCTGGCGGCCGGAGAGCAGCCGCAGGCAGGCGGCAGCCTCCTCGACGTGCTCTGCCTTGGGCAGGATTCGGTTGCCGCGCGCCACGACGGTATCGGCCGCGACGATGAAGGCGCCTTCCAGCTCGGGCCGCGTCTTCAGCACGGCCAGCGCGCGCTCGGCCTTCTCGCGACCGAGGCGTCTTGCGAGAGCCTTGGGCCGCTCGTTCTTCAGCGGGCTTTCGTCCAGGTCGCTCGGCAGGAGCGCGTCGGGCTCCAGGCCGATCTGCTGCAGGAGGGCGAGGCGCCGCGGCGATGCCGAGGCGAGCACGAGCTTGGGACGCCAGTCAGACTCGGCGGGCACGGAACCTCCAGGGCGGCCGCATCGACGGTCCGGCCCCGCGGCCGGGCGCCGGAAGCCTTGAATCGGCCGCTTCCGGGCGCTCGGACGCTAGATCAAGCCACGAGGCGGTGGGAAGCGATTTCTCCAGAAGGCTGTCGCCGAGCGGTGTCGAATTTCTACGGGCGGGGAATGGGCTTTGACACTGCCGTAACGTTTCGACCATAAAGTAAGGGAACGGAACATCCCGATCGTCGATTGGATGGGTCCGCCTGACGTCGGGACCCGGATCCGACCCCATGACCACACCGAGCCTGCGCGCAGCCGAACTCTCCGTCATCGCGATGGAGACGACGTTCGCCGCCGCCGTGACCATCGCCGCCAGAACACCCATGCTCGTCAATGGCGCTCGAACGGCCCGCGAGCGGGAGGAGGCGCGCCGGATGGTGGTGGAGAAGGTCGAGGCGGTGATCGAGAGCGTCGGCGCCGCCCAGATCGCCACCATGATCATGTGGACCCGCATCGCCTTCGGCGACATCAAGGGCCCGAATGGTCTCGCGATGGGCCTCGCCGACGTCGCCGCAGCCGCCGCTCGCCCCGTCAGGGCCCGTGTCCGCGCCAACGCGAGCCGCCTGCTCGGCGGGCTCTGAGCCGCTTATCAGCTGGTTGAACTCTCCGACGTGGTGTCCGGTGCCGCGCCGGCCGCATGGAGTTCCGCGCGCCGCCTCCGGTCGGCACGTTCCATCGCCCGGAACTTCGACACCCCGACGGGAATGAGTGCCAGATAGATCGCCGTGATCGCCGCGAGCATCACGAAGGTGTGCAGGACCAGCACCGCGATCGCCAGCGCCACTGCCAGCAGGAGCGGGATGACCCACTCGCGCGGGACGCGCGTGCCGAGCGTCTTGCCCGCGTAGGTCGGAATCCGGCTCACCATCATCAGGGCGATGAAGAGCACGTAGCCGGCCTCGATCACTGCAAAGCCCGTCGGCCGCTCGAACCCGACGAGGTGCAGGTAGACGGGCAGCAGCGCCGCCAGCGCGCCGGCCGGGGCGGGGATTCCGACGAAGAAGTTCTTCTGCCACTCCGGGCGGTTCGGATCGTCGATCATGACGTTGAACCGCGCCAGCCGAAGCGCGCAGGCCATCGCGAAGAGCAGCGCCACGATCCAGCCCAGCGACGCGATGTCGTGCAGCCCGAAGGTGTAGAGGATGAAGGCCGGCGCCACGCCGAAGCTGACGAAGTCAGCGAGCGAGTCGAGCTCCGCGCCGAAGCGCGATGTTCCCTTCAGGAGCCGGGCGAGGCGGCCGTCGAGCCCGTCGAGGACGGCAGCGATCAGGATCGCATAGACCGCCCGGTCGAGCTTGTCCGGACCCTCGATGGCAAGGCGCATGGCGGTGAGGCCTGCGCACAGCGACAGCAGGGTGACGAGGTTGGGCAGCAGAACCCGCATCGGCACCGGCTTGAAGCGGCGCCTGCGCGGCTCGTCGCCGGGCTGGAAGGGCGGAAACAGGTCCGTCATCGGGGTTCCATCGTGGCGGCGGAGCATAGAAGCGGGCGCTTCCGCTCACAAGCGCGACAACGGGGGCGACACGGACGCCATCCGCGCTAGTGTGCCGGCCGGTCCATCGCAGGGGACGGGCATGAGAATCTGCATCTACGGGGCGGGTGCCGTCGGAGGGCACATGGCGGCGCGGCTGGTGGCCTCCAGCGGCGCGACCGTGTCCGTCGTCGCGCGCGGCGCCCATCTCGCCGCCATCCAGGAGAGCGGCATCTGGGTTTCCTCCGGCGGGACCGAGATCGGGGGCCGACCTGCCGCCGCCACCGACGATCCGTCGTCGCTCCCTCCGCAGGACGTGGTCGTGGTGACCCTCAAGGCGCACGACGCCACCGCCGCGGCGCCGGCGCTGGGGCGGCTCCTGAAGCCGGACGGAACCGCAGCTTTCTTCGCCAACGGCATCCCGTGGTGGTGGCGAGTCGGGCAGGATGATCCCGCTCCGCTCGAGGCCGTCGACCCCGGCGGCGGGCTGTGGCGCCACGTCGGGCCGGAGCGGGTGCTCGGCGGCGTGATCTATTCCGGAAACCAGATGGACCGGCCGGGTCGCATCCTGCACCGCGGTGGCGACCGCTGGCCGGTCGGGGAACCGGATGGCCGCATCTCCAATCGGGTGGAAGCACTGGCGAGCCTGCTGAAGCGGATCGGCCTGAACGCCTTCGCGACGCCGGACATCCGCCGCGAGGTGCTTGTAAAGCTCGCCCGCAACGTCGCCGGCAACCCGATCAGCGCGCTGACGCGGCTTCCCGGCTGGACCAACCACCCCGAGACGGGCATTGCCGACGTCGGCCGGCGGATGGTGGAGGAACTGACGGCCGTCGGCCTTGCGCTGGGCCTCGACATCCGCGCCGACGTCGACCCGGCCGCCATGGTCCGCCCGGAAGGCCGCGTCGGTGGGAAATCCTCGATGCTGCAGGACGTCGAGGCCGGACGGCCGCTCGAGACCGAGGCGATCCTCGGCCAACTGCAGGCCTTCGGCCGGGAACTCGGCGTCCCGACCCCGACCATCGACGTCGTCGCGGGGCTGCTGCGCTGCCTCGACCTGTCGATCCGCGAGGCGAGGGGCCTCGCCTGACGCCGCGCCGGTCCGGTCAGAACGTCCTGAACGACCGGGGCGCATCGCCGGCGCGGGCATCGGCGGCGATCACGGTCTCGCCGGCGACGGCCGTCTGGCCCTCGCCGACCAGCGGCTGCACACCCTCCGGCAGGTAGACGTCCACCCGCGATCCGAAGCGGATCAGGCCGAACCGCTCGCCGACGGCCAGCGTGTCGTTCTGCCGCACGAACGGGACGATGCGCCGGGCCACGAGGCCGGCGATCTGCACGACGCCGTAGCGCTGGCCACCGATCGTCTCGATCACCAGCCCGTTGCGCTCGTTGTCCTCGCTCGCCTTGTGCAATTCGGCGTTGAGGAACAGGCCAGGCCGGTAGGCAATGGCGGTGACCTTGCCGGCGACCGGGGCCCGGTTCACGTGGCAGTCGAACACGTTCATGAAGATCGACACCCGGGTCAGCGGCGTGTCGGACAGTCCGAGCTCGGGCGGCGGCACGCAGGTGAGGATCGAAGACACGCGCCCGTCCGCCGGCGAGATGACCAGCCCCTCGCGCACCGGCACCGTCCGCGGTGGATCGCGGAAGAAGTAGGCGCACCACGCGGTGAGGATCCAGCCGATCCAGCCGAGCGGCTGGGCGATCCAGCCGAGGAGCAGCGCGATCACCGCGAAGATCGCGATGAAGGGCCAGCCCTCGCGGTGGATGGGCACGAACTGCTTGCGGATCGACTGGACGATGGACATCGGGACCACTTCGTTGCTCATGGCGCGCAGCGTTGTCATGCGTGCAGCGTGTGGGTCAAGTCGGGACGATGCCGCCCGTGGCCCACTTCCCGGTGGAAACAGGCTGCCAAAAAGGCCACATAGGGGAGAACGGAAAGGAACCCCGTGGCCAAGGACCCCCACGCCATGCACGGCGGCGACACGCTGCCGTCGCGCGAAGAGATCCTCGCATTCATCCGCAGCGAGCCCGGCGAGATTGGCAAGCGCGAGATCGCGCGCGCCTTCGGCATCAAGGGCGGCGCCCGCATCGCGTTGAAGCGGATGATCCGCGACCTCGAGGAGGAGGGCGTCCTGTCCCGCAAGGGGAAGGTGCTGCACAAGTCGGGCGGGCTGCCGCCGGTCGTGCTCGCGGACGTCACCGGCCGCGACCGCGACGGTGATCTCGTCGCCACGCCGGTCGAGTGGGACGAGGCGGCCCATGGTCGTCCTCCGCGCATTGCCGTCCACCTGCCCCGCAAACCCCGCCCCGGCCTCGTCGTGCCCGGCGTCGGCGACCGCGTTCTGCTGCGCGTCGAGGAGGCGGGCGAGGGCGGCGCCGCCTATTCCGGCCGCGTTGTGAAGGTGCTCGACCGCTCGAAGGCGCAGATCGTCGGCGTCTTCCGCGCCCTGCCGGGCGGCGGTGGCTCCATCGCCCCGGTCGACAAGAAGTCGCTAGGCCGCGAGATTCCGATCCCCGTCGGCGACGAACAGGGGGCCGCCGACGGCGACCTCGTCTCGGTGAGCCTCTCGAAGCGCGGCCGCTTCGGCCTCACGCTCGGCAAGGTGATCGAGCGGCTCGGGTCGCTGAAGAGCGAGAAGGCGATCAGCCTCGTCGCGATCCACACCCACGGCATCCGCATGGAGTTCCCTCCCGCCGCCCTGGCGGAAGCGGAACGGGCCAGGCCCGCGACGCCCGCCGGCCGGGAGGATTGGCGGACGCTGCCGCTTGTCACCATCGACCCGGCCGACGCCAAGGACCACGATGACGCGGTCCATGCCGCGCCGGACGACGACCCGAAGAACGAGGGCGGCTTCGTCGTCACCGTCGCCATCGCCGACGTCGCCGCCTACGTCACCCCAGGCAGCGCGCTCGACCGGGAGGCGGAGGAGCGCGGAAACTCGACCTATTTCCCGGACCGCGTCGTGCCGATGCTGCCCGAGCGCATCTCCAACGACCTGTGCTCGCTGCGGCCGCTGGAGGAGCGCCCGGCGCTCGCCGTCCGGATGGTGCTGGACCGGGAGGGCGCGAAGCGTCGCCACAGCTTCCACCGCATCCTGATGCGATCGGCGGCGAAGCTCGCCTACCAGCAGGCGCAGGCCGCCATAGACGGCAACCCCGACGACACGACGGGGCCGCTCCTTGAGCCGGTCCTGCGCCCGCTCTGGGCCGCCTATGCCTGCGCCCGCAAGGCGCGCAACGAGCGCGGGCCGCTGGAGCTCGACCTTCCCGAGCGCAAGATCCTGCTGAAGAAGGACGGCACGGTCGACAGGGTCATCGTGCCCGAGCGGCTCGACGCGCACCGGCTGATCGAGGAGTTCATGATCCTCGCCAACGTTGCCGCCGCCGAGACACTGGAGGACCGCCGCACACCGCTCGTCTACCGCGTGCACGACGAGCCTTCTCTGGAGAAGCTGCGCGGGCTCGGCGAGGTGCTGGCCTCCGTCGGGATCAAGATGACGGCCAAGGGCGCGCTGCGCTCGGACTTCTTCAACCGCATCCTCGAGCGGGTGGCCGGCGCCGCCCACGAGCCGCTGATCAACGAGGTCATCCTGCGCACGCAGGCGCAGGCGGAGTACTCGCCCGAGAACTACGGGCACTTCGGCCTGAACCTGCGCCGCTACGCCCACTTCACCTCGCCGATCCGCCGCTACGCCGACCTCATCGTCCACCGGGCGCTGATCCGCGCCCTCAAGCTCGGCGCCGACGGCCTTCCGGACGCGACCATCCCGGAGCTTCCCGAGATCGCCGCCAAGATCTCCGCGGCGGAGCGCCGCTCCATGGCGGCCGAGCGCGAGACGGTGGACCGGCTCATTGCCCATCATCTCGCCGACCGCATCGGCGCCACGTTCGAGGGGCGCATCACCGGCGTCACCCGCGCCGGCCTGTTCGTCAGGCTGAACGAGACCGGAGCGGACGGATTCATTCCCGCTTCGACGATCGGGGCGGACTACTACCGCTACGACGAGGCCGCCCACGCCCTCGTCGGCGACCGGACCGGCGAGACCCACCGGCTGGGCGACGCCGCGACGGTGCGCCTCGTCGAGGCCGCGCCGCTGGCCGGGGCGCTTCGCTTCGAGCTCCTGTCGGAGGGCGCCACCACCACGCCCCGAGGGCGGCGGGGATTCTCCGCCCGGAAGGCGGGCAAGACCGGCCCGCGCAATCGCGACGGCGCACGCGGCGGGGACGGCGGCTTCGCCGGCCGCCCGGGCCGCAGCCAGACACGCAAGGGACGCTGAGACCATGCCGATCGTCACCACCCACACCCCATCCTCGCCGGCCGACGCCCCGCGCGACGTCTGGCAGGCCATGCGCCGCGGTGCCCTCGGGCGCTGCCCGCATTGCGGGGAAGGGCATCTGTTCGCCGGGTTCCTGGCGGTGGCGCCGTCCTGCGACCGCTGCGGCACGGAGTTCCACCACCACCGCGCCGACGACCTGCCCGCCTACATCGTCATCGCCATTGTCGGCCATGTCGTCGTCGGCGGGATGCTGTCGGCCGAGACCTACGCCGAGTGGCCGCTGTGGTGGCACGTCGTGCTGTGGCCCAGCCTGACGATCGCGCTCTCGCTGGGGATGATCCGGCCCATCAAGGGCGCGGTGGTGGCGCTGCAATGGGCTTTCCGCATGCACGGCTTCGGCACGCACCCGGACGGGGACGACATGCCGGCCCTGCGCCCGAGGGCCGAGGACGCATGAGCGGGTCGATGAACTACTCCCTCGACCAGATCATGGCGCCGATGCCGCCCGGGCAGGCGGCGCCTTACCAGCGCCCCAAGGACGCCGCGACGCTCATCATCCTCGACCGAGCCAGGCGCGAGCCAAAGGTGCTGATGGGCCGCCGGCACGAGGGCCTGAAGTTCATGCCGGGCCTTTTCGTGTTCCCCGGCGGCCGCATCGAGCCCGGCGACCGGAGCATGGTGGCGGCCGGCGCCCTCGACGGGCTCGTCGAGCGCCGGCTGATGGAACGCGTGCAGCGCCCCAGCGCGCAGCGGGCGCGCGCGCTCGCCATGGCTGCAATCCGGGAAACCTTCGAGGAGACGGGCATCCTGCTCGGCACGGGCGACCACGGCGCCCCTGAGATGTCCGGGGAGGGGCCGTGGGCGCGCTTTGCCGGGCACGGCGTCTACCCGGTGCTGGAGAACCTGCATTTCATCGCCCGCGCGATCACGCCGACCGGCCGGCCCCGCCGCTTCGACACGCGCTTCTTCGTCGCCGACGCGGACGCCATCGCGCAGCGGATCGATGGCGTGGTGAGCCCGGAGGCCGAACTGGTCGAACTCACCTGGATCGATCTCAAGGACACGCCGAGCCTGAAGATGCCGCCGATCACGCGCGTCATCCTCGCCGAACTCCAGGCCCGCCTCGACGCCGGTTTCTCGCCCCTGCTTCCGGTTCCGTTCTTCTACCGCACGCCCGGCGGTCCGCGGCGGGACGAGATCGCCTGACGCTGCCGCTCGGGTCTGCACCGGGCCGGGGACTTGACCCTGTCCGGCGGACGACCCAAAAGCGAAGCCACCACCGCGGCCTGGACGGGCCGCCGCTGCCGGAGCCTGCCATGAACGCCATCGTCGACAGCCGCACCATGGACCCGAAGAAGCTCATCAAGGGCGCGACGGGCGACTGGGAGGTGATCATCGGCATGGAGATCCATGCACAGGTCACCTCGAAGTCGAAGCTGTTCTCCGGCGCCTCCACCGCCTTCGGCGGCGAGCCCAACGACCACGTCTCGCTGGTCGACGCGGCCATGCCCGGCATGCTGCCCGTCATCAACGAGGAATGCGTGAAGCAGGCCATCCGCACCGGCCTCGGCCTGAAGGCGCAGATCAACCTGCGCTCGGTGTTCGACCGCAAGAACTACTTCTACCCGGACCTTCCGCAGGGCTACCAGATCAGCCAGTACAAGAGCCCCATCGTGGGCGAGGGCGAGGTCATCGTCGACCTGCCGGAGAGCGGCGGGCAGATCACCGTCGGCATCGAGCGCCTGCACCTCGAGCAGGACGCCGGAAAGTCGCTGCACGACCAGCACCCCACCATGAGCTTCGTCGACCTCAACCGGTCGGGCGTGGCGCTGATGGAGATCGTCTCGAAGCCGGACCTGCGATCGTCGGAGGAGGCGCGCGCGTACGTCACCAAGCTGCGCCAGATCCTGCGCTACCTCGGCACCTGCGACGGCAACATGGAGGAGGGATCGCTGCGCGCCGACGTCAACGTCTCCGTGCGCCGTCCCGGCGAGCCGTTCGGCACGCGCTGCGAGATCAAGAACGTCAACTCGATCCGGTTCATCGGCCAGGCGATCGAGTACGAGGCGCGCCGGCAGATCGGCATCCTCGAGGACGGCGGGTCCATCGTGCAGGAGACCCGCCTGTTCGACCCCGGCAAGGGCGAGACGCGCTCGATGCGCTCCAAGGAAGAGGCGCACGACTACCGCTATTTCCCGGATCCCGACCTGCTGCCGCTAGAGTTCGACCAGGCCTATGTCGACGCCCTCGCGGCGCACCTGCCGGAACTGCCCGACGCCAAGCGGGCCCGCTTCGTCGCCGACTACGGTGTCACGCCATACGACGCCGGCGTGCTGGCGATGGAGCGCGACCAGGCCGACTACTTCGAGGTGGTGGCCAAGGGGCGCGACGGCAAGGCCGCGGCCAACTGGGTCATCAACGAGCTGTTCGGCCGGCTGAACAAGGAGGGCAAGGACGTCACGACGTCGCCCGTCTCCGCTGCCCAGCTCGGCGCCATCGTCGACCTTATCGGCGAGGGGACCATCTCCGGCAAGATCGCCAAGGACCTCTTCGAGATCGTCTGGACCGAGGGCGGCGACCCGCGCCAGCTCGTCGAGAGCCGCGGCATGAAGCAGGTGACAGACACCGGCGCCATCGAGGCCGCCGTGGACGCCGTCATCGCCGCCAACCCGGACAAGGTGGAGCAGGCCAAGGCCAAGCCCACGATGATCGGCTGGTTCGTCGGCCAGGTGATGAAGCAGTCCGGCGGCAAGGCCAACCCGCAGGCCGTCAACGATATCCTGAAGGCGAAGCTGGGGATCTGAGGAGCGAGCCGGCGTCGGAGAACCCGCTCCGGCCGCGTCCTCTGGCGCGGCTATTGCCCCCGTGTTGCGAGCAGCACCTGCGTCTCGACAATTCCCTCCAGCCAGCCGTCCACGGCATGAGCCGCGAGCGCCTCGCGCGCTTCGACCTCGAAGGCTTCGCGGGCATCGCCGAGGCGGCCGGGCGACGTCGAGGACATCGAGAACAGCCGGCCGAGGGCGTGGTCCACGGTGATCCGTTCGGTGCCGACGATGCCGTAGCGCTCGACGTGGCGGAAGGGCGAGGCGAGCAGCATGGCCTCGTGCGGCTGCCAGCCGGGCTGGCGGCGCCAGCGCGACGCGGCCATGCCGTCGCTGGCGTAGCGCTCGGCCACAGTCCGCGCGGCCTCCCACCACGGGGATGAGCGTGGTGACGTCGTGGCGAACAGCGCCAGCGCGCCTTCCGGCTGAACGAGGGCGTCGAGGGCGGCAAGGGTTGCCGGGCGATCCATCCAGTGGAACGAGCGTCCCATCGTCACGAGCCGGAACGGCCCGCTCACGACTGAGAGGTCGTTCGAACTGCCTTCCACGAAGTCCACGCTGACGCCGGCCTCGGCCGCGCGCTGCCGGCCGCGCGCCAGCATCGAGGGCTCGGGATCCAGAGCCGTGACCGCACCCGCCACCCTGGCGATCGGGATCGCCAGCGTCCCCGGTCCGCAGCCGAGGTCGAGGACGCGCGACGTCCCGTCGACGCCGGTCCGCGCCAGCGCCCATGCGAGCACGGCGGGGTCATAGGGGACGCGGTAGGCGTCGTAGAAGCCCGACGCGGTCGCGAAGCGATGCTTCTCGAAGGGAATGGGTGCGGCACCCGCCGTCATCGTGTTCTCCCGGCTTGGGAAAACGCCATCCCACTCCGGGAGTGTGCCCTTCGCAAGGCAGCCCACGACCCCGTGATCAGGCGACGTAGCGGTCGACGCCGTCCGACCCCGACAGACGTCGCATCCGACCGCGCGCGACGAGGTGGTTCACATGGGCCAGCACCTCGCCGACGGCGAAGCCGATGCCGTCGACGTCATGCACGCGGGGGAACATCAGCGCCGCCACCTCCCGCGCGGTCCGCGGCTCCGAGAACAGCCCCAGGGTCTGGTCGAGACGCTCCACGTGATGCTGGCGAAGCGCGACGATGCGTTCGTGGATGCCGCGGTACGGCATGCCGTGGGAAGGCAGCACGAGGGTGTCAGACGCAACGTGGGCGAAGGCTGGGAAGCTGCCGAGAAAGTCGGCCAGCAGGTCGGAGCGGGGCGTCGTCTCGTAGATCGCCACCACCGGGGATATCTCCGGCAGCAACTGGTCGCCGGCGATGAGCAGGCCGGACCGTGGGTCATGGAAGGCAGCGTGCGCGAAGGCGTGGCCGCCGCTCACGATGATCTCCCAGTCCCGGCCGCCCATCCGGATCGTCGCGCCATGGCGCAACTCGTCAACCGCGCCGGGGAGGGGCACCGCGAGATCGAGGAAGCCCCGCCGTCCCTCGAGTTGCCGGGCCGTCTCGTCGGGCGAGAAGCCGTTGGCCACGAGGTAGTCGCGGTGGGCCTCCTCCGATCCCGCCACTGCCGGCTCGTGCACCAGCCGTGCCCACAGCCACTCGGTCAGTGTCGACACGAAGGCAGCGCCGTGCCGTCCGGCGATCCACCCGGACAGTCCGATGTGGTCCACGTGCCCGTGGGTCGCGACGACGCGTCGCACCGGGCGCCCGCGAAGCCCGCCGGCGAAGTGGGCCTCCCAGATCGCGCGGATCGTGGACGTGTCGCAGCCGGTGTCGATGACGGTCCAGCCGTCGGGCTCCTCGAGGGCCCAGACGTTGACGTGATTGAGCCGGAACGGCAGCGGCAGCCGGATCCAGTGCAGGCCCGGCGCAACCTCGCGCATCTCGTCGGCGGCCGGCGGCGTCGTCCAGGGGTAGTCCAGGCCGCCCGCCATCGCTCGCTCCGTTGGCTCCTTGTCCGGCCCCGGACCCGTGAGGACCGTTCGCCGCGCATATTCTAACTAGCGTTCGAAACAATTGCGGGCAACAATGAATCGGGAAGAGGCCCGACGAGGCCTCGCCGGTCGGGAAGCGCCAGCGCGGGAAGGCCCATGTCGCTCGTCATCGTCGAAGTCCCGGCACCGGGCGTGGCGCTGGTCCGGCTCAACCGCCCGGAGGCGCGCAACGCCCTGAGCCCGGAACTTCGCGCCACGCTGCGGGAGACGTTCCTCGGCTTTGCGAGCGACGAGGCCGTGCGCGCCGTGGTCCTGACCGGTGACACGAGAGCCTTCTCCGCGGGCGCCGACATACGATCGATGGTCGACATCGGCCCCGGCGAGATGATGCAGAGGGGCGACGAGGCGAACTGGGCCGCGATCCGGTCCTGTCCCAAGCCCATCGTCGCGGCCGTCGGAGGGCTCGCGCTGGGAGGCGGCTGCGAACTCGCCATGCACGCCGACATCATCGTCGCGGGAGAGAGCGCCCGCTTCGGCCAGCCGGAGGTGAAGCTCGGCATCATGCCGGGGGCCGGCGGCACGCAGCGCCTGGCCCGTGCCGTCGGGCGTTACCGTGCGATGCTGATGCTGCTCACCGGCGACAGCCTCACCGCCGCCGAGGCGTTCGCGGCAGGACTGGTGAGCAAGGTCTGCGCCGATGAGCGAGTGGTGGAAGAGGCCGTCGGCATCGCCACGACGATAGCGGCGATGCCGCCGCTGGCCGTCGCCGAGATCAAGCGGGTGACGCATGCCGGGCTCGACGCGCCGCTCGACGTGGCGCTGCAATTGGAGCGGCGTGCCGCCTACCTCCTCTTCGACACGCAGGACAAGCGGGAGGCGATGCGCGCCTTCCTCGAAAAGCGCCCGCCGGTGTTCACCGGCCGCTGAGTGCAAGGGAGGGCTGCGAGGGCGTGATGACAAACTTTCGAACAGCTGTTAGAGTTTTCGACAAGCAGGGGATCCCAAGGATTCCCGCGTCATGGGAGGAACCGGTGACCGCAAAAGCGCCGCCGCCGACGCCGATCCGGCCTTGGCTCCTCGAGGGGATGGCGCGGCCGTGCTGAAGGTCGAGGACATCCAGCTCGCCTTCGGCGGCGTGAAGGCTCTCACCGGCGTCAGCCTCGAGGCTGCGACCGGCCAGATCACCGCTGTGATCGGCCCGAACGGCGCCGGCAAGACCAGCCTCTTCAACGTCGTCTCCGGCTTCTACCGCCCCCAGAGCGGGCGCGTGATCCTCGACGGCGAGGACATCAGCGGACTGAAGCCGCATGCCCGCGCCTACCGCGGGATGTCGCGCACCTTCCAGAACATCGCGCTCTTCGCCGGGATGACGGTGCTCGACAACGTCAAGCTCGGCGCCCATACCCGCCTCACGGGCGGCGTGATCTCCAATGGCTTCCGGCTGCCGCGGGCGCGGCGGGAGGAAGCCGAACTCGACGCGGAGATCCAGCGCAGCATCATCGGCCTGCTGGAACTCGACCACGTCCAGCACAACCCTGTCGAGGATCTTGCCTATGGCCTGCAGAAGCGGGTCGAGCTCGCGCGTGCCCTCGTGATGCGGCCCAAGATCCTGCTCCTCGACGAACCCGTCGCCGGCATGAACCGCGAGGAGAAGCAGGACATGAGCCGGTTCATCACCAACGTCCGCGCCACGTGGAACACCACGGTCCTCCTCATCGAGCACGACATGGGCATGGTGATGGGCATTTCCGATCACGTCGTCGTGCTGTCCTTCGGCAAGCCGATCGCCTCCGGCTCGCCCGACGAGGTGCGGCGCAACCCGGACGTCATCAAGGCCTATCTCGGCGGTGCCGAGGAAGCAGACGCCCCACGGGCGGCATAGGGGGCGGCGGTGGGCTGGTTCCAGTTCTTCCTCGAATACTCGATCGTCGGCATCGCGTCGGGTGGCGTCTACGCGCTCATCGCGCTGGGCATCGTCGTGATCTTCAAGTCGTCGCGGACGTTCAACTTCGCGATGGGCGAGATGATGATGCTCTCCGCCTACTTCTTCTACACGGCCGCGGTCACCTTTTCGTTCGGCATCCTCGGCGGGTTCGTCGCTGCCCTCGCTGGGTCTGTCGCGATCGCCCTGCTGATCGAGCGGTTCGCGCTGCGGCCCATGATGGGCCGGCCCTTCATCGCCATCGTCATGGTGACCTTCGGCGTCGGTTCGGTCATCCGCGGCGTCGTCGGCATGGTGTGGGGCCCCAACGACCTGCAGATCCCGGCCATCCTGGCTCGCAGCCCGGTCCTGATCGGCGATCTCTTCATTCCCGGGAAGACCGCTCGCGCCTCGGCCATCGCGGTGTGCATCGTCGTCGCGCTGATCCTCTACCTGCGCTACTCGCGTGCCGGCGTGGCGCTGCGCGCCGCGGCGGCGGACACGATCACGGCCGCCTCGATGGGCATCGACGTCCGCCGCGTCGTTGCCTTCACCTGGGTCATCGCGGCCATCACCGGCTGCATCAGCGGCGTGCTGATGGCCAACGTGAACACGCTCACGCCGCACCTCGGCCTCGTCGCCCTCAACGTGCTGTCGGTCATCATCCTCGGCGGCATGAACTCCATCGGCGGCGTGCTCGTCGCCGGCGTGATCATCGGCTGGCTCGAGGCCGTCACCGGCCTCGTGCTCGGCACCGAGTTCCGCGAGATCACCCCCTACATCCTGGCCCTGCTGGTGCTGCTCGTGCGGCCGACGGGCCTCTTCGGCACGGCCGGGATCGAGAGGATCTGATGACGTCCGAAGCCGGCACCCCGCCCCGCGCCATGACGTCTCCCGGGTTGGGCACCCGGTGGCTCCCGCTCGCCGTGGGCCTCGCCGTGCTGCTGTGCCTGCCGCTCTTCGTGCCGCGCTACTGGGTGTTCTTTGCCGGGCTCCTCGGCATCAACATCATCGCGACGCACGGCCTCAACATCATGATGGGGTACACCGGGCTCCTGTCGCTCGGCCATGCCGCCTTCCTCGGCGTGGGCGCCTATACGGTGGCGCTGGCGCAGATCCACCTCGGCCTGCCGTTCTGGATCACCATCCCTCTGGCGGGCCTCTCCGCGGCGGTGATCGGCGTCGGCTTCGGCCTGCCGTCGCTGCGCATCCGCGGCCTCTACCTCGTCATCGCGACGCTGGCGGCGCAGTTCATCCTGAACTTCGTCTTCGTGCACTGGCAGAGCGTCACCAACGGCGACGTCGGGCTCAGCGTCCAGCCCGCGAGCGTGTTCGGCTTCTCGCTCAACACCGAGACGCGGGTCTACTACCTCATCCTCGCGGTGACGGTCGCGATGACCGTCTTCGCCTCCAACGTCATCAACTCGCGCGTGGGCCGCGCCTTCGTCGCGATCCGCGAGCGAGACCTCACGGCGCAGGTGCTGGGCGTCGAGATCGTCGGCTACAAGCTCGCGGCCTTCGCGCTCGGCTCCTTCTACGCAGGCGTCGCCGGCGGGCTGCTCGCCTACTTCAACCGCTTCGTGAACCCGGAGCAGTTCGGCCTGCTGCTCTCGGTGTTCTTCCTGTCGGCGGTGATCGTGGGCGGCATGGGGTCGATGCGCGGCGCCATCCTCGGCGCATGCTTCATGACGCTTCTGCCGGAGGCGCTGCGCGAGGGCGCGCTGGCCATCGGCGGGACGGTGGGCGTCGATCTCGGCGGCATCCTCGTGCCGCTGCGCGAGACGATCTTCGGCCTTCTCATCATAGGCTTCCTGATCCTCGAACCGCGCGGGCTCGCCCATCTGTGGACGCGCCTGCGCCAAGAAAAGCACCGCCACCGGCCCCGGTGACGGCATACGTCCAAGACAAGGGCGGCGGCGACGGACGTCCGCCCGGGAAACGGAGGAAACGATGTTCAGCAGACGTAAATTCCTGAAGACGACGGGCGCTGCGGCGGCCGTCTCCACCTTCGCCATCCGCACGGGTCAGGCCCAGTCGTCTGGCGACCTCAACTGGAGCATCCACTGCGACCTCACCGGCCCCGCGGCCGAAGGTGGCAAGTTCCAGGGCGATGGCTTCCAGGCCTATGCGGACTGGATCAACGCCAAGGGCGGCATCCGCGGCCGCAAGATCAACCTCTCGATCAACGACTCCACCTTCAAGGTCGACGTCGCCGTCGCCAACGTGAAGAAGGAACTCGCCAAGGGGCGGATCGACTACCTCTTCGGCGAAAGCACCGGGATGATCCAGGCGATCACGCCCGAGAACAACGCCACCACGAAGATCTTCATGACGTCGGGTTCGTTCGCCACCGAGCTCGCGGACGCGAAGAACTACCCGTACCACTTCATCCCCGGCGCCACCTACGGCGCCCAGCTGAAGATGCTGGTGCAGTTCATCAAGGCCTCCGGCAAGCCGGCGAAGCTCGTCGTCGTGCACTCCAGCACCGCGATGGGCCGCGACGGCATCGACGACGCGGTGAAGGCGGCCAAGGAAGCCGGCATCGACGTCGCGCTCGTCCAGCAGACCAAGTTCGTCGAGACGGACGTCAGCGCCTTCGCGCTCGCCATCCGCCAGGCGAAGCCGACGCACGTCATCCACCACGGCTACTCCTTCGCCGTGTGGCCCGAGATCGTGCGCCTCGTGCGCGACTACGGCATGGACGACGTCACGTTCCTCGGCACGATCTGGCAGAGCGAGCGGGCCAAGGTCGCCGAGATGAAGGATGTGTCGAAGGGCCTCATCGGCATCAAGGTTTGGAACGACGACACGAACAAGCCCGCCGGCCCGATGATGCAGACCATCGGCGAGATCCTGCGCAAGAAGGATCCCAAGTGGGGCGGCTACGTGCGCCTCGGGTTCCTCGACGCCTGGATCAGCGGCATGATGGCGACGAAGGCCTTCGAGATGGTCATCGACGCCGGAAAGCCGATCAACGGTGACAACCTCGCCGAGGCGATGCGCAGCGTGAAGAACTGGGACACCGGCGGCCTCATCGACGTGCCGGTCAGCATGATGGGCCAGCAGATCGGCCTCGGCCGTGTCATCCGCTTCAACCCCGGCCAGGCCGAGTTCGTGACCAACGTCACGGACTGGCTGCAGGTCGGCTGAGGGCGGGCTGGCATGGCGGCCGCTCTTGAGGTCAGGGATCTGGAAGTCGTCTACCAGGGCGTCATCCAGGCGTTGGCGAGCCTCAGCCTCACGGTGCCGGAGGGCAGCATCGTCGCGCTCCTCGGCGCCAACGGCGCCGGCAAGACGACGACGCTGAAGGCGATCTCCAACTTCCTCCCGCTCGAGAACGGCCGCGTTACCCGGGGCTCCATCACCCTCGGGGGCGAGAGCATCCTCGACATCCCGCCGCACCACGTGGTGCGGCGGGGCATCTTCCACGTCCGCGAGGGCCGCCACGTCTTTCAGGAGATGACGGTGGAGGAGAACCTCGTAGCCGCCACCTTCGCGCAGCGGACCGCGCGCTCGCGCAAGGAGGCCTTCGACGAGGTCTACAACTACTTCCCGATCCTCTCCCAGCGGCGTAACCAGGCGGCAGGCTACCTCTCGGGCGGCGAGCAGCAGATGCTGGCGATCGGCCGCGCCCTCGTCGCCGACCCGGCGATGATCCTGCTGGACGAACCCTCTCTCGGCCTCGCGCCGCTGATCGTGCGCGAGATCTTCGAGATCATCGGCCGCATCAACCGCGAGAAGAAGGTCTCCATCCTCCTCGTCGAGCAGAACGCCGTCATGGCGCTGCGCTACGCGAGCTACGGCTACGTCATCGAGAACGGCCGCACGGTGCTGGAGGGCACGACCGAGCAGCTCTCCGCCGACAGCGACATCCGCCGCTTCTACCTCGGCGTGGAGACGCGGGACGGCGCAAGCGCGGCGTGATTTCCAGGACTTGTGGACCCCACCCCCGACCCCTCCCCACAAGGGGGAGGGGTGTTGGAGAGGTTGCGGCGGCCAGGACGCCAAGGAACCCGGATCGCCCACCCGCGTCGGGTTGCGAGCACCCGTCGCCGACACTGGCGCCCCCCCCCCTTGCGGGGAGGGGTTAGGGGTGGGGGCCTGAGACGATCCGGATCTGAACTCGGCTGGCCCGTGGGACGAATGCCGAACGGCTGGGCGATCCCCAAGCCTCAGTACACCGCGATCCCCATCGACCTTCCGCCGTCCAGCGTCAGGATCTGGCCGGTGACGTTGCGCGTGCGGGGGCTAGCGAAGAAGGCGATTCCGTTGGCGATGTCCTCGGGCTGGCCCACGGCCTTCGTCGGCTGCTTGGCGATGAGCTCCTGCTGACGTTCCGGGGTGAGCGAGCGGAACATCTCCGTCTCGATCAGGCCCGGCGCAATCGCGTTGACCATGATGCCGCGCTCGGCGAGGTCGATGGCCATGCCGCGGGTCAGGCCGATGACGCCAGCCTTGGACGTGATGTACGGCGCGTGCGCGTAGCCGGCGAGGTACGCGCGCGAGGCGACGTTGATGATCCGCCCGCCGCGGCCCATCACCTTGATCGCCTCCTGCGCCATGACGAACGAGCCGACGACGTTTACCTCGTACATCTGCTGGAAGTCGCTCTCCGTCGCGGCGTCGAACTTGCCGTCCCAGAAGATCGCAGCGTTGTTGACCAGCACGTCGAGCCGCGGCAGCGAGGCCATGAGCTCGGCGACCGCCGGCCGGTCGGTGATCGACAGCGCGCGGTGTTGCACGGCGTTGCTGTCGCGTTCCAGCGTCCTCGCGGCCGTCTCCAGCGTCTCGGCGTTGCGATCCACCATGACGACGTGGAACCCGTCCTCCAGCAGCCGACGGGTGGTGGCGAGGCCGATGCCGCGGGCGGCTCCGGTGACGAGGGCGACTTCCCGGTCCGCCATCAGCGCTTCTCCTCGATCGTGTCCACCGGCAGGACGAAGGTTTCCGTGAGGCCGCCGTCCACCATCAGGACGTGGCCGTTCATGTAGCTCGACGCGCCCGAGACCATGAAGGCGACGACGCCGCCCACCTCCTCGGGCCGGCCCCACCGGCGCAGCGGGATGCGATTCGACACGCCGCGCTCGTAGCCGGGCCGCGCTAGGATCGGCGCGTTGATCTCGGTGTCGAAGTAGCCGGGCGCCAGCATGTTGCAGGTGATGCCGTGCGGGCCCATTTCGGCTGCGATGGCCCGGGTCATCCCCGCGAGGCCATGCTTGCTGGCGACGTAGGCGGCGATGTTCTCCCGCCCCACGACGGCGAGTGCAGAGCCGACGTTGACGATGCGCCCGTAGCGGCGCGGCATCATCAGCCGCGCGGCTTCGCGCGCCAGCAGGTAGGTGCCGCGCACGTTGGTGTTCATCACCCGGTCCCAGGTGGCGGTCGTCGCCTGCGCCAGCGGCTCCCACGCGTTGATGCCCGCGTTGTTGACGAGGATATCGAGGCGTCCCTCAGCGGCACCGATCGCGGCGATGGCCTCGACGCAGGCGTCGGGATCGGCGAGGTCGAAGGCGCGGGTCCGCACGTCGAGCCCGGCCGCCGCAAGCTGCGCCGCCGAGGCATCCAGCTGCTCGGCGCCGCGTGCGGTCATATAGACGCGGGCGCCCGATTCCGCGACGGCGCGCGCCATTTCGAGGCCGAGGCCCCGGGACGCGCCGGTCACGACGGCGACCTGTCCTTCGAGAGAGAAGCGGGATGTCATTGTCGGCCTCACGCCGCCAGTTCGAAGGTGAAGGCGGCAGACGTCCCGCCGTCGACATGGATGACCTGCCCGTTGACGTAGCCGGACGCCGCCGAGGCGAGGTAGACCAGCGTTCCCACGAGCTCCTCCGGCTTGCCCCAGCGGTGCATCGGGTTGACGCCGTTCACCGCCTCCACGTAGCCCGGGCGGGCGGTGAGACTGGCGTTGATGTCGGTCATGAAGTAGCCGGGCGCAACCACGTTGGCGGTGATGCCGTCCTTGCCGAGTTCGGCCGCGAGCGAGCGCGTCAGCCCCACGATGGCGGCCTTCGATGCGCAGTAGGCGTGCAGCTTCGCCCGCCCGACCGTTCCCAGGATGGAGCTGATGTTGATGATGCGCCCGCCGCGGCCGCCGGCGCGCATCAGCGCCGCGCACTCTTGCGCGACGACGAAGGTCGCCCGCACGTTCGTCGCCATGATGCGCTCGAAGTCTTCGAGGTCGCTGTCGAGAAGGGCCTGCCAGTTGATGATGCCCGCGTTGTTGACGCAGACATCGAGCCGCCCGAGCGCCTCGCCGGTGCGGCGGATGCCGTCGCGCACCGCCGCCTCGTCGGAGAGGTCGACGGCGAGCACGGAGGCGCTGCCGCCGGCCGCCGAGATCGACGCCTTCACCTCCTCGAGGCGCGCGGCGTCACGGGCCACGAGCACGACGTGGGCGCCACAGGCAGCGAGGCCCTCCGCCATCGGCCGGCCGAGGCCCCGGCTGGCGCCGGTGACGAGGGCCACTTTGCCCTTGAGCGAGAACAGGTCGAGCATGTCGTCTCCTCCGCGCCGCTACGCCTGCGGCCCGCCGGTTGCGGCGAAGAGCTTGCGCAGGCGCACCTTGTCGATCTTGCCGCTTGGCAGCTTCACGATCTCGTCGACGAACACGACGTGCCGCGGCTTCTTGTAGGACGCGATCAGCGTGCGGCAGTGGTCGACGATCTCCTGCGCCTCCACGGCGGCGCCCGCGCGCCGCACCACGACCGCCATGACGGCTTCGCCCCAGCGCTCGTCCGGCACGCCGATGACGGCGACCTCCGAGACGGCCGGGTGGGTGACGACGGCCTCCTCCACCTCGCGCGAGTACACGTTCTCGCCGCCGGTGATGATCATGTCCTTCTTGCGGTCGACGAGGTAGAGGTACCCCTCAGCGTCGAGGCGGCCGACATCGCCGGTGTGGACCCAGCCGTCGCGCAGCGTCTCCAGCGTCGCCGCCGTGTTGTTCCAGTAGCCCTTCATCACGGCCGGGCTCGTCAGCAGCACCTCGCCGACCTCGCCGGTCGGCAGGTCCTCGCCGTGGTCATCGACGATGCGCACGTTGACGCGCGGTGATGCCTGCCCGACCGAGGTCAGGATCTCGCGGTCGCGCGCCGTGCCCTCGGGCCGATGCTGGTGGGCGAGCAGCGTCGTGCCGATGCCCTCGGTCTGGCCGAACTGCTGCTGGAAGACGGGACCGAGGATCTCGAGGCCCCGGCGCAGGACGGGCAGCGGCATCGGCGCCGCCGCATAGACGATCATCCGCAGGTGCGAGAGGTCGCGGCTGCGGATGTCCGGCACCTCCAGCAGCGACTGGATCATCGTCGGCGCCATGTGCGTCACGGTGATCCGCTCGCGCTCCAGGCCGTCCAGAACGGCGACGGGATCGAACCCGCGCTGCACCACCACCGTCCCGGCCCGCCAGTGCTGGGCCAGCTGGATGATCTTCGCGCCGATGTGGAACAGCGGCATCATGATCAGCAGCCGGTCGGCCGGCGAGTTGCGCATGTCCGATCCGAGGATCTCGGCCGCCGCCACCTCGCCCTGCTGCGTCAGCATCACGCCCTTCGGGCGCCCGGTCGTGCCGCTCGTGTAGATGAGGAAGGCGATGTCCTCGGGCTTCGGCCGGAAGCCGGGGCCGGATGCGTCGCCCGAGGCGACGAGGTCCTCGTAGGACGCCGCGAAGTCCGGCGGCGCGCCGATGCAGACATAGTGCTCGACGCTCGTCAGCTTGGGCCGCAGCGCCTCGACGACGCCGGCATATCCCTCCTCGAAGATCAGGATGCGCGGCGCGCTGTCATTGATGATGAAGAGCATCTCCGGCGGCGCGAGGCGCCAGTTCACCGTCGAGCAGATGAAGCCGCTGATCTCGCAGGCGCCGTAGACCTCCTGGAACGCCAGCGAGTTCTGGCTGAGGATGCCGACGCGGTCCTGCCGCTTCAGCCCGAGCCGGCGGATGGCGCTGGCGAGGCGGGAAGCGCGCGCGTGGAAACCGGCATGCGTGACGCGCTGGTCGCCCCAGACGAACGCCGTCTCGTCCGGGTACTTCCAGGCGTTGTTGTCGAGCATGTCGGCGAGGGTTTCCGGCACTCTCATGGTCGGGCCTCAGGCGACGTCGGGATCGAAGGAGGGCTTGCGCTTCTCGCGAAAGGCGGCGAGGCCCTCGCGGAAGTCGTCGCTGGCGAAGCAGAGCGGCTGGCCCTGCGCCTCGCAGTCGAGCACGGCCTCGGGATTGCCGGCATGCTCCAGCATGCGCTTGGTCAGCTGCAGCGCGAGGGAGGGGAGGGCGGCAAGCTCCTCCGCGAGCTCCATCGCCCGCGCCGGTACCCGCTCGTCCGGCACCACCTCGTCGACGAGACCGCTGGCCAGCGCCTCGGGGGCCGGCACGTTGCGGGCGAAGAGCAGCATCTGCCTTGCCCGGGCCGGGCCGACGCGGCGCGGCAGCGTGTAGCCGAGCGCGAAGTCGGGCGCGAGGCCGACCTTGGGGAAGGGGAAGCCGATGACGGCGCCTTCGCCGGCAACCACCGTGTCGCAGGCGATCGCCAGCCCGGCGCCGGCGCCCATCGCGTAGCCGCGCACCTCGGCGATCATCGGCTTGTCGGCGGCGAGCAGCAGGCGCGCGAGGCGGTGCGCCGAGAGGATGCGCCGGCGTCCCTCCTTCGGGTCGGAGAGGGTGTCCATGCGGCTGAGGTCGCCGCCGACGGAGAAGTTCTTCAGCGCCGAGGCGAGCAGGATCACGCGCGTGGCGGGGTCCGGGAGCAGCGCGCCGAATGTCTCCAGCAGCGCGCCGCGCAGCGCCTCGCCGACGGCGTTGCGCGCCTCCTCGTGATTCATGACGACACGCACGATGCCGCGACGGTGTCGCTCCACCTCGACCAGGGCCATCGGACCTCCCCCGCATCTTGTCGTTGGTCGCAGGCTACACCAGCCCGAAACCTAACACTAGTTAGAAAATATCGTCCGAAATCGAGCGCCTGTTCGATTCCATCGCGGCGGCTTGCGCGGTATGGTGCTCCATTGCCCCCGAGGACCCCTGATGGCCAGGAAGCTCGCCAAGTCGGCCCAGTCCCAGAAGCGCCTCCTCGACGCGGCGGCCAAGATCTTCCGGGATTATGGCTACGCCGGCACGACGATGCGCGCCATCGCCGAGGAGGCCGACCTCCAGGCAGGCAGCATCTACTACCACTACAAGTCGAAGGACGAACTCATTGGCGAGGTGCTCGACATCGGCATCAACGCCGTGATCGACTCGGTGCGCAACGCCACCGCCGCGCTTCCGCCGGAAGCCACCGGCGTCGAGCGCATCGAGACGGCCATCCGCGCCCACCTCTCCGCGATCCTCGAGTTCGGCGACTACACGCTCGCCACCCGACGGGTCTTCGGACAGGTGCCGGACGAGATCCGCGCCAAGAACCTGAAGTTACGCGACACCTATGCCGCCATGTGGCGCGACATCCTCCTCGACGCGCAGAAGCGTGGCGAACTGCGCCCGGACGTCAACCTCACGCTCACCCGCCTCTTCGTGCTCGGCGCCCTCAACTGGGTGGTCGAGTGGTACAAGCCCGGCGGCCGCAGCATCGAGGAGGTGGCGCGCGAGTTCGCCGCGCTCGTGGTCCGCGGCATGGCCGCCGGCCTCCCGGTGCCCGCCGAGGCGGAACCCGAACCCGTCGTCGCGCGCCCGCGCCTGCGCGCCGCCCGCCGGGCCTCCTGACGTCGTCCGCGTTCTCCCCAGACTTCTGCCGTGACCGCCGAATCACCGCCCGAGGATGTGGTCCGAGATGATCCGCATCTGGATCTCCGAGGTGCCCTCGAAGATCTTGGTGAGCCGCGCGTCGCGCCAGTGGCGCTCGACCTGGTTGAGGGTGGTGTAGCCGCCGCCGCCGTGGATCTGCAGTGCCTCGCTGGTCACGCGCTCGGACATCTCGGAGGCGAAGAGCTTCACCATCGAGGCCTCCTTGTCGCAGCGCACGCCGAGGTCGATCTTCTCGCACACCGCGTAGAGCAGGGCGCGGGCCGCCTCGATCTCGGTGGCCATCGTCGCGATCTTGAAGCGGATGGCCTGGAACGCCGCGATCGGCTGTCCGAACTGCCGGCGCTGCCCGGCGAAGGCCACCGCGTCGTCGAGCCCCGCCTGCGCCAGTCCGATCGAGCGCGCCGCCGTGTGGGCGCGGGCCGTCTCCAGCCCGGCCGTGGCGAGGTAGAAGCCGCGCCCTTCCTCGCCGATCAGGTTCGCCGCCGGCACCCTGCAGCGGTCGAAGGCGAGCTCCCACGTCGTCCAGCCGAAGTAGCCGATCTTCGGGATCGGCGCCCCCGACACGCCTTCCGGCAGCTGGCCGCGCGGCTTCTCGACCATGAAGGCGGAGATGCCGCGGTGGCGCGCCTTCGGGTCCGGCGCCTGCGTGCGCGCGAAGACGAGGATGAAGTCCGCCCCGTCGGCGAAGGTGCACCAGTACTTGTTGCCGGTGATCTCCCAGTGATCGCCCACGCGCTGGGCCCGGCACGAGATGTTGGCGACGTCCGACCCCGCGTCGGGCTCCGACAGCGAGAAGGCGCCGAGGAACTCGCCCCGCGCCATGCGCGGCAGGTAGTGCGCCTTCTGCTCCGGCGTCATCGCCTTCAGCGAGCCGATGAGACCGTTGCCGCGCGCGATGAGTGAGGCGACGCTCATCCAGCCGCGCGCCAGCTCCTCCGCCACGAGGCAGTACTCGTAGGCGCCGAGGCCGAGGCCGCCGTGTTCCTCCGGGATGAGAATGCCGAAGTAGCCCAACTCCGCCATCTCGGCGATGAGCTCGTCCGGGATCGAGCCCTTCACGGGGTCGAGCTTGTCGGCGAGCGGGCGCACCTTTTCGCGCGTGAAGGCGCGCGCCGTCTCCTGGATGAGGCGGCGCTCCTCGGTCAGCTCAGGCATGGGGATCCTCTTCCGGCGGAAGCTGGCCCTGCCCGAGCGAGCGCCCGCCGTCGACGACGAGGACGTGGCCCGTGATGTAGCGGTTGTCGCGCGAGGCGAGGAAGGACACCGCCCGCGCGATGTCTTCGGGCTGCCCGATGCGGCCCAGCAACTGCAGACTCAGCATCACCTTCTGCCGCTCCGGTGTCATGTAGTGGAGCATGTCGGTGTCCACGACGCCGGGGGCGATGGCGTTCACCCGGATGTCGCGGGGCGACAGGTCGATGGCCATGGCGCGGGTCAGCCCGACGACGGCGGTCTTGGAGGCGACGTAGTGCGCCATCTGCGGCGCGCCCGCGAAGGAGCGCGACGCGATGTTCACGATCCGCCCGCCGTTGCGCATGCGCCGAGCGCCCTCCTGCGCGACGACGAAGGTGCCGACGGTGTTGATGTCGAACATCTCGCGGAAGTGGTCCTCGGTCAGTTCCTCGAACCGGTGCGTGCTCGTCACCGCGGCGTTGTTGACGATGACGTCGAGCGGCGCGAACCGATCGAGCAACGCCGCCACTGCGGCCCGGTCGCGGATGTCGAGGATGGCCGCCTCGACGGCGTGGCCCTGAGCGCGCAGCACCGCCGCGACGTCATTCACGGCGTCGAGCCGGTCGGCCGCGACGACGCGGTAGCCTTCCGCGGCGAGGCGCTCGACGATGCCCTTGCCGATGCCCTTGGCCGCGCCGGTGACGAAGGCCGTCTCTTGCGTCGCGCTCATGAGCTCGCCCCGTCCGGCCGGCCGTATGTCTGCCGCAGCACGACCTTGTTGATCTTGCCGCTCGGCAGGCGGGGCAGCTCCTTCGTGAACACCACCGACTTCGGCTTCTTGTAGCTGGCGATCTGCGTCTTGCAGTGGTCGATCAGCTCCGCCTCCGCCGCGTCTGCGCCCGGCGAGAGCACGACGATGGCGCGCACCACCTCGCCCCAGTAGTCGTCCTTCATGCCGATGACGGCGACGTCCTGCACGGCGGGATGGGTGGCGAGCGCCTCCTCCACCTCGCGCGAGTAGATGTTCTCGCCGCCGGAGATGATCATGTCCTTCTTGCGGTCGACGAGGGTGACGAAGCCTTCCTCGTCCATCGTCCCGAGGTCGCCGGTGTAGTACCAGCCGCCCTTGAGCGCGGCGACGGTGGCGGCCGAGTTGTTCCAGTACCCGGCCATGTGCGTGTCGGTGCGGGTGATGATCTCGCCCGGCTGGCCCAGCGGAACGTCGCGACCCTCCTCGTCGACGATGCGCACGTCGACGTTGGGCGCCGCCTGGCCGATGGATCCGAGCCGCCGGATATCCTCTGGCGTGCCGTCCGGCTTGTGCTGGCGCTTGTGCAGCGTGGTGCCGCCGCCCTCGGTCATGCCGTAGAGCTGCAGGAACACGGGGCCGAGCAGCTTCAGCCCGCGCCGCAGCAGGGGCACGGGCATGGGCGCGGCCGAGTAGCAGACCGTGTGCAGCGCCGAGAGGTCCCCCTCGTCGATGCCGGGAACCGACAGCACAGCCTGCACCATGGTCGGCGCCATGTGGGTCATGGTCACCTTCTCGCGCACCATCGTCTCGACGATGTCGGCCGGCTTGAAGTCGTGATGCAGGATCACCGTGGCGCCGCGCAGGTGCGCGGCGAGCTGCAGGAAGCGCGAGCCCACGTGGAACACCGGCATCATCAGCTGCAGCCGGTCGGACACGATGAGGCCGAGTTCGGTCGCCATGAGGTCGGCGACTGCAAGCTCCGCCTTGTGCGTGCGCATCACGCCCTTCGGGCGGCCGGTGGTGCCGCTCGTGTAGATCAGGTGCATGATCTCGTCGGGCAGCGGCCGCGTCGGCGCGCCCTCCGGTTGCCCGGACGCGAGCAGCGCCTCGAAGTCCTCCGCCCACTCCGGGACCGGCCCGCCGAAGCACACGAACGTCTCGATGTGCGGCAGGCGGGCGCGGATCTGGTCGACGGTCGCTGTGTACTGCGCCTCGAACACCAGCATCCGGGGGCCGGAGTCGGTGAGGATGTACTCGATCTCCGGCGGCGCGAGGCGCCAGTTCACCGTCGCCGCGATGAAGCCCGCGAGCTCGCAGGCCGAGTAGGTCTCGAGGAACTCGATGGTATTCTGCGACAGGATCGACACGCGGTCCTGCCGGCGCAGGCCGCGCTGCCAGATCGCCGACGACAGCCGCGAGGCGCGCTCGAAGTACTGCCGGAAGCTGACGCGCCGGCCGCCGTAGACGAAGGCCGTCTCGTTCGGGAACTTGTGCGCGTTGTTGCGCAGGATGTCGCCGAGGGTCTCGATCATGGTGCCGTCTCGATCATGGTGCCCCTCCCTTGTCGGGTCTGTCAGCGCTTCGGCAGGCCCATCCGGTTGGCGATGTTGTTCTTCTGGATCGCGGTCGAGCCGCCGATGATCGGCATCAGCAGCATGTCGCGCACGTGCCGCTCCATGTCGAAGCCGCGCGCGTAGCCGTAGGCGCCCATCACCTTCTGGCAGGTCAGGACGATGTCGAGGCCGGTCTCGCAGACGTACATCTTCGCCATCGAGGTCTCGACGCTGCACGGCATGTCGTTCTGCGCCAGCCAGCAGCCGCGGTAGAGCATCAGCCGCGCCGCCGCCAGCTTCGTCTGCACGTCGGCCAGCATGTGACGGATGGACTGGTGCGAGCAGATGCGCTGGCCGAACTGGCTGCGCTGCTGCGAGTAGGCCCATGCGTCGTCGACTGCCTGCGCGGCGATGCCCAGCGCCATGGCGGCGACCTCGAGCTTCTCCACCTCCAGCGCCGGCCCCGCGAGCTTCGTCCAGCCCTGGTTCCAGCCCTCCTCGCCGCCCACGACGTCGGTGATGGGGATCTCGACGTTGTCGAGCGTCACGTCGTTGGTGTTGAGCCCGCGCGCGCCCATGGCCGGGATGTGGGTCAGCGTCACGCCCTTCGCGGTGGGGGGGATGAGCACGAGCGAGAGGTTCTTGTACCGGGCATCCGGGTCGCCCGAGCGCACCAGCGCGTAAATGTAGTCGGCGTTCTCGGCGCCCGAGCACCAGCGCTTGTAGCCATTGATCACCACGGTGTCGCCGCGGCGCTCGGCGCGCGTCTTCACGCTGGCGAGGTCGGACCCGACGTCGGGCTCCGACAACCCGTAGGCGAAGAGGATCTCGCCCGCAGAGAGGCGCGGCAGCAGGCGCTGCTTCTGCTCCTCGCTGCCCGAGGCGACGATGTTCATGCTGCCGTAGCAGGCGTTCATCAGGTAGAGCGTGCCGATCACCATCGAGCGGCGCGACAGCTCCTCCACCGTCACCATGGTGGCGAGGATGTCGCGACCGTTGCCGCCGTACTCCTCCGGCACGGTCATGCCGCACACGCCCAGCTCGGCGATGGCGCCCATGAGCGAGCGGGGGACCTTGTCCTCCTCGTCCCACTTCGCCATCAGCTCGCGCGGCGCGTGTCGCTCCAGCATCCGCCGGATGCTCTCGCGCAGCATGCCGATGTGTTCGGGCTCGCCGAAGTCCATGGCCGGCCTCCGCTCCTCAGTGCCCGGTGAAGCGGGGCTTGCGCTTCTCGCTGAAGGCGTTGATCGCCTCGAGGTGGTCGGAGGTGCGGTTGGTCAGCGCCTCGTAGGCCATGCAGGTGTCCATCATCGAGTGGGCCAACTGCTTCAGCCCGATGTTGATGGCCGTCTTGGTGTAGCGGATCGAGGTCATCGCCCCGGCCGCGATCTTCGCCACGAAGGCGTCGACGCGCGCGTCAAGCTCGTCGGCCGGCACCGCGTAGTTGATGAGGCCCATCGCCGCCGCGTCCTTGGCGCCGATGAGGTCGCCCGTGAGGAGGTACTCCTTGGCCCGGGCATAGCCGATGGCCTGCGGCCAGATCACCGCGCCGCCGTCGCCGGCCGCCAGCCCCACGCGCACATGCGGGTCGCCGATGCGGGCGTGGTCGGCGGCGAAGATGATGTCGCAGAACAGTGCCATGGTGGCGCCCAGGCCCACCGCGTCGCCGTTCATCTTGCAGACGATCACCTTCTCGCAGTCGAGGATGCCGAAGACAACCTTCTTTGCCTCCATGATGGAGCGGTCGAACTTCTCCGGGTTCTCGTACATCTCGCGCATGCCGGCGATGTCGCCGCCGGCGCTGAAGGCCTTGCCGGCGCCGGTCAGCACCACGACGTCGATGTCGTGGTCCATGCCGAGGTCGTAGAACAGCCGCGAGGCCTCCTCGTGCATGTCGGCGGTCATGGCGTTCAGCGCTTCGGGACGGTTGAACGTCACCGTCATGACCCGCTCGCGCCGCTCGAAGCGGATGTACCGGTAGCCCGAATAGTCCACGCCCATCCCGCCGTCCTCCCGTCTTGCCGTCGTCTCTTGATTTTCTAACGCTAGTTTGAAACTGCCCCGAACTCAAGCATCGCGCGGCACCAGCAGGGCATCGAGCGCGACGGCGCCCTGGCCCTTCGGGCGTACGAGGACAGGGTTCAGGTCGATCGTCTCGACGGTGTCGGCATGCGCCGCCGCAAAGACGGAGAGGCGCGCCAGAAGCGCTGCCATCGCATCGACATCGCAGGCCGGCGCACCGCGCACGCCGTCGAGCAGGGCGCGGCCACGCAGCCCGTCGATGAGCCGGCGCGCCTCCGCCTCGTCGAACGGGGCCAGCGCGAAGCGCACGTCGCGCAGCACTTCCACGTGGATGCCGCCGAGGCCCACCATCACCGCCGGCCCGAACACCGGGTCGCGCGTGACGCCGGCGATCATCTCGACGCCCCCCGACAGCATCGGCGCGACGAGCACGCCCTCCACCGCCGCGTAGGGGCGGTGCGTCCGCGCCCGGCGCATGAGTTCCTCGTAGGCCGCCTCGGCCGCGGCGCGGCCCTCGACGTCCAGCATGACGCCGCCGATCTCGGTCTTGTGCTCGATGGCAGCCGAGACGATCTTCATCGCCACCTTGCCGCCGATCGCCGCCGCCGCCTCGCCGGCCGCCGCCGCGCTCGTCGCCAGCCGCTCGTCCGGGAACGGGATGCCCGCCGCGCGCAGCAGCGCCTTGGCCTCGGGCTCCGAGAGCGGTCGCCGCGGGATGGCATCGCCTTCGCCGGCCGGAGCGACCGCCGCCGGCTCCGCTGCAAAAGCCCGCGCGAAGCGCACCAGCGCGGCCATGGCGACCACCGCGCGCTCGGGATCCTCGAACACCAGGAACCCGCTCGCCTCGTAGTCGGCCACCACCTCCGGGTCGCCGATCATCGACAGCACGATCAGACGGTCCGAGAAGCGCGCGCAGCCCTCGGTGATGGCCTTGCGCAGCGGTCCAGACAGCGTGCGCGTGTTGGGCACGGTCGTGAAGAACCCCACGAGCGAGCCGTATCCGCCTTCCTGGAGCATCACCTCGAGGTTCTTCGCCAGCAGGGTCATGTCGTTGAGCGCCTGCGCCGTCGTGTCGACCGGGTTGGTCACCGTGGCGAAGGGCAGCAGCGCCTTGAGCTTCGCCTGTGCCGCCTCCGGCATCGGCGACACGTCGAGCCCGTGCCGCTCCGCGGCGTCGCAGATCAGCACGCCCGCGCCGCCCGACAGCGTCACCACGCCGAGCTTGTCGGACGCCGGGAAGATGCCGCGCAGGCAGGCATAGGCGACGTCGATCTGCTCCTCGGTCGTCGTCGCGCGGTAGACGCCCGCCTGCCGGAACAGCGCGTCGTAGATCGCATCGGAGCCCGCCAGCGAGGCGGTGTGGGAACTCGCCGCCTTCGCGCCGGTCTCCGAGCGGCCCACCTTCATCATCACCACGGGCTTGCGGCGCCGTCGCGCCGCCTCCAGCGCGGCGCGGAAGCGCGGGCCGTTACGCACGCCCTCGACATAGGCCATGATGACCTTCACATCGTCGCTCTCTGCCATCCACTGGATGGCCTCCGCCACGTCGACGTCCGCCTCGTTGCCGGTCGTGATCCACGCGGCGATGCCGAGCCCGCGCCGGCGCGCCAGGTAGGCGATGTGGGACCCGTAGGCGCCGCTCTGGCTGACGATGCCGAGGTGGCCTGGCCGCGGCATTTCCCGGTCAAGAGACTGGGTGAACGTCCCGTAGAAGCCGATGCGCGGGTTGAAGATGCCGAGGCAGTTCGGGCCGAGCAGCCGCAGCCCTCCCTCCCGCGCCATCGCCGTGATGCGCTCCTGCACGGCGAGGCCGTCCTCGCCGGCCTCGGCGTAGCCTGCCGAGAAGATCACGGCCCCGGCCACGCCCAGCGCCACGCAGTCGCGGATCGCCGCCTCCGTCAGCGCCAGCGGCACGGCGACGAGCACCACGTCGGGCACCTGGGGGCAGTCCGCGAGCGTCTTGTAGGCCTTCAGCCCCTGCACCGTCTCGCGGTTGGGGTTCACCGGGAAGATGCCGCCCTGGAAGCCGCCTTCGATCAGGTAGCGCACGGGGCGCCCGGAGATGCGCGTCGGGTCGTCCGACGCGCCGAGGATGGCGACCGCGCGGGGCGCGAACAGCCGGTCGAGGGGAGGGGCTGGACGATGGGACATGACGGCCTCGGGCCTCAGAAGGTCACGCCGCGGGTCAGGAGCTCGCGGGCGATGGTGCGGCGCTGGATCTCGCTGGTCCCGTCGGGGATGCGCATGGAGCGGGTGAAGCGGTAGCCGGCCTCGAGCCGAAGCTCGTTGGTGAGCCCCATGCCGCCGTGCACCTGCATGCAGCGGTCGAACACGCGGTTCGCCGCGTCCGTGCAGTGCAGCTTGACGATGGAGAGTTCCGCCAGCGCCCGCTCGCCGCGCTCCAGCTTCAGCGCGCAGTCGATCAGCATCGTCTCGGCCGCATAAATCTCCGCCGCGCTCTCGGCCAGCAGGATCTGCACGGCCCCGTGCTCGCCGATCGGCTGGCCGAAGGTCTTGCGGATCTTCGCGTACTCCACCGCCTGCACCAGCGCCCAGCGGGCGAGCCCGATGCAGGTCGCCGAGAGGCCGAGCCGACCGGTGTTCACGCCGTTCATGGCCACACGCAGCCCGTCGTCCACGCCGCCGAGACGCTGCTCGTCCGGCACGCGCAGGTCATTGAAGGCAATGATGCCGATCTCCGCCCCCAGGTGCCCCATGATCGGGATGGTCGACACCACGGAGAAGCCGGGGCTCCTCGTGTCGACGAAGAAGCCGGTGATGCCGCCGGCCCGCCGCGCCACCTTCTCCGGGTCGGTGATGGCGAAGATCATGGCGTAGTCGGCATAGGGGCCGTTGGTGATCCACTGCTTGGAGCCGTTGAGGACCCAGTGGTCGCCGTCGCGCAGCGCCTTCGTCTTCAGGCCGAAGACGTCGGACCCGGCGTCGGGCTCGCTGAGGCCGAAGCACAGCGTCTTCTCGCCGCTGGCCAGCGACGGCAGGTAGCGCTCGCGCACGTCCGGCCGCAGGCTGGTGAGCACCGGCGACAGGCCGTTGGTGAAGGGGGAGGGGATGACGACCGGGTGGATCAGCGGCCGCCCCGGCCCGCAATGGGCCGAGAGCAGGGCGTTGAGGTAGACCGCCGCGACCGGCCCGAGCCCGCCGCCGCCGAGCTCCTCCGGCCCGAACATGGTGTAGAAGCCGTCCCGCGCCGACCGCTGGCGCACGACGAGGCGCAGCGCCTGCACCGCGTCGCTGTAGCGCCCCTCCTCGTCGAAGATCGTGCGGTCGCTCGCCAGGAGATCGCGGTGCTCGGTCTCGAGCGGCACGACCTCCTGCTCGACGAAGCGGATCAGGCTTTCGCCGACCTGGACGATCTCGGCCGGCACATGGGTCGTGTTCATCTCACGGCCTGTCGATGACGAACTTCGGCAGCGTCAGCTCGGGCGTCACGTCGTCGTAGTGGACGCGCACGCGGTCACCGATCCGCACGCCGTCGGGGTTGTCGGTGACGACGAGGCTCATCATGCGTGGCCCTTCGTCCAGCGTCACGAGCGCGATCACGTAGGGCACGTCCGCGGCGAACACTGGCCCGGCGGGCTTGCGCGCCACCGTGAACGTGTAGATCTCCCCGCGCCCGCTCGCGTCCGTCCATTCGAGGTCGTCGGAATGGCAGTGCGGGCACAGCTCGCGCGGGTAGAAGTGGTGCTTGCCGCAGGCCCGGCAGCGCGGGATCGACAGGCGGTGCTGACGCGCCGCGTCCCAGAACGGCTTCGTGCCGGGGTCGATGACCGGCTGCGGCTTCTCGTAGGCTGCGCTCTCGGACATCGGGCCCTCAGTGGTTGGCGAGGATGACGGTGCCGCCCGACGACAGCGTTCCGCCGGTACCGTGGACGAGGGCGGTGCGGACGCCCGCCACCTGCCGGTCGCCGGCGTCGCCGCGCAGCTGCCGCACCGCCTCGACGAGCAGGAAGATGCCGTACATGCCGGGGTGGCAGTAGGAGAGCCCGCCGCCGTTGGTGTTCATGGGGAATGCGCCGCCCGGCGCCGTGCGCTGGCCGGAGACGAAGGCGCCACCTTCGCCCCACCCGCAGAAGCCGAGCGCCTCCAGCGTCATCAGCACGGTGATGGTGAAGCTGTCGTAGCACTCCACGAGGTCGATGGCGTCGCGGCCGATCCCGGCCATCTCGAAGGCGCGCCGGCCCGAGATCTCGGCGGCCGTGAGGCGCGCGAGGTCCGGCATCGCCCCGATCGACCAGTGCGTGTGCGCCTCGCCGTAGCCGCGGATGTGGATCATGCGGCTGCCATGGGCCCGCGCGTTCTCCGCCGTCGTCATCACCACGGCGCCGGCGCCGTCGGTGACGAGGCAGCAGTCGAGCAGCTTAAGCGGGTCGCAGACCGGCGTGGAGGCCATCACGTCGTCGATGGTGAGGGGGTCGCGCATCGTCGCGGCGGGGTTGAGCTGCGCCCACTTGCGCGTCGCCACGGCGATCTCGGCGAGCTGCTCCGGCCGCGTGCCGAACTCGTGCATGTGGCGCTGCGCTGCCATGGCGTAGCCGCCGACCGGCTGGGGGATGCCCCAGACGTTCTCGAACTGCATGGTCAGCACCGGCGGCCGCCCGCCGAGCGTGCGGCTGCGCTCGCTCTTCTGCATCGAGCCGTAGACGATCAGCGCGACGTCGCAGTAGCCCTTCTCGATGGCCATGGCCGCGTGGGCGACGTGCGCCTCGAAGGCCGAGCCGCCGATGTTGGTCGTGTCGGCGAAGCGCGGGATGATGCCGAGGTACTCGCCCAGCGTCACCGAGGCGAGCTGTCCCGGGCCCGGCACGCCCCACAGGCCCGCGACGAGCAGCCCGTCGACGTCGCCCATCGACAGCCGGGCGTCGTCGAGCGCGGCCTTGGCGGCGCGCGCCTGCACCTGCAGCACCGAGCCCCCGCCCACCACGCGCCCGTCCTTGAGCGGCACGTCGCCCACGCCCACGATCACCGCTTCCCGCGTCACCGCCCCGTCTCCCCGTGTCCCACCGGCACCCGCGCCGTCCCGGCGAGGATGGACCGCTCGCCGGCGCGGCCTTCCAGCCGCACCACCGCTGTTGAGGCGCCGCCAGCGCCCGTCTCCACTGACTCGACGACCCCGCTGATGCTCACCGTGTCGCCGGCGAAGACCGGGCCGATGAAGGCGACGTCGAGTTCGCCCTCCGCGTCGAAGGCCCCGTCGCTCCAGCCGTTCAGGAGGTCGGCGACGAAAGCCAGCGTCATCAGGCCGTGCGCGATGGTGCGCCCGAACGGACCCTTCGCCGCGAAGTCGGGATCGACATGGATCGGGTTGAAGTCACCGGAGGCCCGCGCGTAGGCGTCGATCGTTGCCTGCGTCACATGCCGCGTCAGCGTCGGCAGCGCTGTCCCGGCGGAGGGGGCGAGGGAGGCGGCGGCGCTCATGGGTCGCGCCCCCAGATCGAGGTGACCCGTCCGGTGGACACAAGCGAGCCGTCCTCGCCGCGCGCCTCGAAGTCCGACACCACGTAGGGCCGCTCCTTGCGCACGTACTTGTCGGTCACCCGCGCCTGGATCGACAGGACCTCGCCGATCCGAACCGGGCGGTGGAACCGCAGCGACTGCTTGGCGTGGATGCCGCCCGGCGGGCTGCGCCGCGCCGTGAGCAGGTCGATGAGGTAGACGCTGGCGATCATCGAGGGCGCCTGCCCGTCGCCCGCCGGCCGGCGATGGCCGGTTGCGGCGAGGAAGGCCTCGACCCGCTCCGCCGTCACGGCGAAGGCGAGGGGGCGCTCGGGGAACGCGTCCCCCACCGCCACGTCTTCGTATCGCCGGAAGGCGGTCTCGCTCACACCGGTGTCCACGAGAACACCTCCCGCGACATCTCGACCGGCACGAACGAGGTCTTCAGCGCCGGCAGCGCGTGGTCGCGCAGGGTCTCCGGGGTCCAGCCCTCGGAGCGGTGCACCGAGCGCAGCGGCCGCGGCTGGCTCATCAGGAAGATCTCGTTGCCGCGCACCGCGAAGATCTGGCCATTGACGTCGGCCGCCGCGTCGCTGGCGAGGAACACCGCCACCGGCGCGATCTTGTCCGGCGTCAGCATGCGCAGGCCCTTGAGCCGCTCCTCCTGGTCCGGGGTGTTGGGGATCGACCCCACCATGCGGCTCCAGGCGAAGGGCGAGATGCAGTTCGACCGCACGTTGAAGCGCGACATGTCGAGGGCCAGCGACTTGGAGAGCCCCACGATGCCCATCTTCGCGGCCGCGTAGTTGGCCTGGCCGGGGTTGCCGACGAGGCCCGACGTCGAGGTCATGTGCACGAAGGCGCCGGAGGACTGCGCCCGGAAGAACTCGGCCGCCGCCCGGCTCACGTTGAAGCTGCCGTAGAGGTGGACCTTGATCACCGAGTCCCAGTCCTCGTCGGTCATCTTGTGGAAGATGACGTCGCGCAGGATGCCGGCGTTGTTGACGACGATGTCGATCCGGCCGAAGGCGTCGACCGCGGTGCGCACCATCGCCCGCGCCTGCGCCCCCTCGGCCACCGATCCGAAGTCTGCGACGGCCTTGCCGCCGCCCGCCTCGATCTCGCGCACCACGGCGCGGGCCGGGCCGTCGGTCTCGTCGTCGCGCCCGTCGAGCGCCACGCCCGGGTCGTTGACGACGACGCTGGCGCCGTGCGCTGCCATCAGCAGAGCGATCTCGCGGCCGATGCCGCGTCCCGCCCCCGTCACCAGGGCGACCTTGCCTTCGAGCAGTCCTGACATGAGTGGGCCCTTCTGTCCTGCGTCGCGTGGGGCGGTCGGGGCCGGCGGCGGGCGCCGGCCCCGACCGCGTCGTCAGATCATCCAGCGCCCGCCGTCGACGACGACGGACTGGCCGGTCATGTAGCGGGCGTCGTCGCTGGCGAGGAAGGCCGCCGCGGCGGCGATGTCCTCGGGCTCCGCGAAGAAGCCCAGCGGGATGGAGGCGCGGATCTTGGCCAGGATCTCCTCCGAGATCCGGTCGATCACGCGGGTCTTGGTCACCCCGGGGCACAGCGCGTTGACGTTGACCTTGAAGGGCGCGAGCTCGCGGGCCAGCGACCGCGTGAAGCCGATGACGCCCATCTTGGCCGCCGCATAGTCGCTGATGCCGACCTCGCCGGCCATGCCGGCATTCGAGGCGACGTTGACGATCTTGCCGCGCCCGGCCTCGCGCATCGACGGCACCACCTGCCGCGAGGCGATGAGCGTGGCCATCAGCGTCACGTCGATGACGAAGCGCCACACTTCGGGCTCGGACTTGTAGAACTCGGAGGCGCGCTCGCGGGCGCTCTGGCCGACGTTGTTCATGAGGATGTCGACGAAGCCGAAGCGGTCGTAGACCTGCCGGAACGCGTCCTTCACGGTCGCCTCGTCGGTGCAGTCGCCCGATAGCGCCAGCACCGTGGCCCCCTTCGCCCGGGCCTCCTCGGCGACGCGCTCCACGCCGTCCTTTTCGAGGTCGATGATGGCGAGGTTGGCGCCCTCCGCGGCGAAGCGCAGTGCCGAGGCCCGGCCGATGCCGTTGGCGGCGCCCGTCACCACCGCCAGTTTCCCGTCGAGACGGCGCATTGGGTCCTGCTCCCTCGGTCACCCGCGGCCGGTGGCCGGTCGCGCGGGGCGTTCCTCCCGGCCGCCCCTCTGGCGGAGGCGACCCTGATGATCAAAACCTAACACCCGTTCGAAATCATGACAAGGCGCTCTGTCGCGCGGTCAACCGGTTCCGCGGGCCGGCGCAGCGCGCGGCATCGTAGACACTGCGACCCCGGCGAGGATCAGCGCCGTCCCGCCGAGCGAGGCGGCCGTCATCGGTTCCCCGAGCACGAGCGTCCCGCTCGTCACCGCCACGGCAGGCACGAGATAATTGTTGAGCGCCGTGAAGCCCGCATTGGCACGCGCCAGCAGCGCGAAAAGCAGAAGATTGGCCAGCGCCGTGTTCGCGATGCCGAGCACGACCACCGCCGCCACGACCCCGGACGGGGGCAGGGCCCGCGGCACGCCGTCCACCGCGAGCGCCACCGCCGTAGCCGCCACCGCCGAGACGACCTGCGACACGGTGGCGACCGTCAGCGAATCGATTCCCCGAACCCGCCGCGCCATGTGCAGTGACCCGGCAAAGACGAGCGCCGCCGAAAGCGCCGCCGCCGCGCCGCGTGCGCTGTCGCCCAGGGCCATCAGCGCCCCGGGGCCGAACAGCACGATGATTCCCGTGAAGCCGAGCAGCAGGCCTAGTCCTTGCCGCGGTGTCGGGTACTGGCCCCACAGCACCCCGTAGGCCGCCGCCAGGATGGGCACCAGCGCCATCGCCGTCGCCGTGGTCGAGGCGTTGACGTAGCTCACCGACACGGCGATCAGCGCCAGCGGCACCGCCCCGCTGGCGAGCCCCACCACCGCGATCACGGGCAGGTCGGCCGCCTTCAGCCGGATCCCGCCCTGGCTGCCTGCGAGCGCCACCATCGCCGCCGAGGCGATGAGCGTGCGCGCCGCGATCAGCGTCAGCGGCGGCAAGGAGGTGACCGCGATCTTCGTGAGGATGTAGGAGGTGCCCCACGCCAGGCTGATGGCGGCGAGCAGCGCGAACTCCGCCGGCCCGGGCCGGAAGTTCGCCGTCGCCGCGCCGCTGCTGGACATGCGCCGCCCCTTGTCGCTACAAAAACAAACAGACGTTAGAAAAAGGCGCCGGTCAAGCGGCCGGCCGTGACGGGGAGGGTGCCCCATGGCACGACGCATCGTGGTCACCGGCGCGACCGGCACCGTCGGCGGTTACGTGATGGCCGAACTTGCCGCCCACCGGGCTACCGGCCTCGACGTCGACGTCGTCGGCGCCGCCCGCAGCGACTCCGCCGCCGCGGCCCTGAGGGCGGCCGGCCACGACTCCGTCCGCCTCGACTACGATGACCCCGCCAGCCTGCGGCCTTCGCTGCGCGGCGCCGACGCCATTTTCCTCGCCACCGGCTACACCGTCGACATGCTGGTCCACTCCAAGCGCCTGCTCGACGCCGCGCAGGCAGAGGGGGTGCGCCACGTCGTCCATCTCGGCGCGCTGGCGCCCGACGACACGCCATACGCGCATTTCGCGTGGCACCAACTGGTGGAGCGCACCATCGCCGCGATGGGCTTCGGCTGGACGCACCTGCGCCCCAACTTCTTCATGGACACGGTGTGGGCCGGCTTCCGCCACCGCCCCGACAGGATAGTCCACTTCGTCAGCGACCGCCCGGTGAGCTGGATCGCCGCCGGCGACATCGCCGCCGTCGCCGCCGCCGCGCTGGCCGAGCCCGAACGCCACGCCAGCAAGGTCTACCCCCTCGCCTCCGAGTGCCTCTCGTTCGGGGAGGTGGCCGGGGTGCTCACGGAGGTCACCGGCCGGCCGGTGGAGTATCGCCCGCGGCCGGCCGCCGACCTGCCCGCCATCCTCGCCCGGCAGGGCATGGAGCCCGTCTACGCCGCGAGCCTCGCCGCCGGCGTCGCCGCCGCCGAGCGCGGCGAACTGCCCATGGCCGACGCCGTCGACGACACGGTGCGCGCCGTCACCGGCCGCCCGCCGGTGACGTGGCGCAGCTTCGCCAGCGCTCGCCTCGGCGAGTTGCCGCCCGCCTGAGCCTCACAGCGTGCGCCCGATCAGTTCCTTCATGATCTCGTTGGTGCCGGCGTAGATGCGCTGCACGCGCGCGTCGGCATAGGCACGGGCGATTGGATACTCCCACATGAAGCCGTAGCCGCCGTGCAACTGCAGCAGCGCATCGAGCACGCGGCCCTGCATCTCGCTCGTGTACAGCTTCACCATCGCCGCCGTGGTCGTGTCGAGGCGGTTCTCGAGCACCAGCTCGAGGCAGCGGTCGAGGAACACGCGGGCCACCTGCACCTGCGTCTTCATCTCCGCGAGCGTGAAGCGCGTGTTCTGGAAGTCGATCACCGCCTTGCCGAAGGCCTTGCGGTCGCGCGTGAAGGCGGTCGTCCACTCCAGCGCCGCCTCGCAGCACGACACCGCCTGGATGCCGACGTGCATGCGCTCCCACGGCAGCTCCTGCATCATGTAGGCGAAGCCCTTGCCCTCCTCGCCGATACGGTTGCCGACCGGAACTCGCACCTCGTTGAAGAACAGCTCCGAGGTGTCCTGCGCCTTGGTGCCGAGCTTGCGCAGCCGCCGCCCGCGCTCGAAGCCGGGCCGGTCCGCCTCCACCACGATCAGGCTGATGCCCCGCGCACCCTCGCTGCGGTCGGTCTTGCAGGCGACGAGGATCAGGTCCGCCGTCTGGCCGTTGGTGATGAAGGTCTTCTGGCCCGAGATGACGTAGTCGTCGCCCTCACGCCGCGCAAAGGTGCGGATCGCCTGCAGGTCCGAGCCGCCGCCCGGCTCCGTCATGGCGATGGCGGCGACGAGCTCGCCCGTCGCCATGCCCGGCAGCCAGGCGTTCTTCTGCGCTTCCGTGCCGTAGTGATGGATGTAGGGCGCCACGATGTCTGAGTGCAGCGCGAAGCCGAGGCCTGTCAGGTTCAGCCGCGCCTGCTCCTCCATCAGGACGATCGAGTAGCGCCGGTCGGCGCCCGCGCCGCCGTACTCGGCCGGGATCGCGGCGCACAGGAAGCCTTCCTCGCCGGCCCGCGTCCACGCCCAGCGCGCCACCTGCCCCTCCTCCTCCCACGCCTCGTGGTGGGGGGCGAGCTCCTTCTCCATGAAGCGCCGCACCGACTGGCGGAAGATCTCGTGCTCCTCGGAAAACAGCGTGCGCGGGATCATGGCGGGTCCTCCTCTTGTTGCCGGGGAGTCCACACCACCGCGGCGGCGGGATCAAGTGCGATTCTAACATCTGTTTGAAACACGCCGGCGCCCGCGCTACGCTCCGCCCAACGGGCGCCGGCGCCCGGAGCCGCTCCCTTCTCCCCGCTGGCGGGGAGAAGGTGGCGCGAAGCGCCGGATGAGGGGCGGCGTCCGCAGGCGCCGCGACAGGGAAGGGGACACCGATGATCGTCGAGAAGCGCACATACACGCTGCGGCCGGGCACGATGGCCGAGTTCCTCGCCATCTACGAGGCTGAGGGCCTGCCCATCCACACGAAGTACCTGACGATGCTGGGTTACTTCACCTCCGACATCGGCCCGCAGAACCAGGTGATCACGCTCTGGAGCTTCGACAGCATGGCCGACCGCGAGGAACGCCGCGCCCGCCTCTACGCCGACCCCGCCTGGCTCGCCGTGCTGGCCAAGACCGTGCCGATGGTGCAGGCCGCGGAAAACGTCATCCTCAAGCCGACCCGGTTTTCCCCGATCCGGTAAGGGTCGTCGGCCGCACTGCATCCACTCCTCTGCCGCTCGCGCCGGTCGGCATCGCGACGTTGTGTATGGCTCCCGAAGACGCTATCGCAAGCCGATGGTCAGCAGCCTCGTTTCCCCAGTACTCGCCTTCAGCGTCGCCGCGGTCATCCTGACGATGACGCCGGGTTTGGACACCGCGATGGTGCTCCGGTCCGCCGCAGTCGACGGGAGCCGGCGAGCTGCACTGGCGGCGGCTGGCATCGCACTCGGTTGCCTCGCTTGGGGCGCGGCGGCGGCGGTTGGACTCGGCGCTCTTCTCGCCGCGTCGGAGGCGGCCTACGCCACGCTGAAGTGGGCGGGAGCGCTCTACCTGCTTTGGCTTGGCGTCCGACTGATCCTCAGGCCGCGGACCGTCCTGGCCGATCCTTCCGCCGGGCCACTGGGCGAGGGCGGATCGTCGGACGCATTCTGGAGAGGCTTCGCCACGAACATGCTCAATCCGAAGGTCGGGGTGTTCTACGTCACCTTCCTTCCCCAGTTCGTGCCGGCGGGAGCGCCGGTCGCTACCTTCACGTTCATGTTGGCCCTGATCCACGTGGCGCTCGGGCTCGTCTGGTTCGGGCTGCTGATCGCCGCAACCACCCCCCTGCGGCGTCTCCTGTCTCGAGGGCCAGTGGTGAAGTGGCTCGACAGGGTCACGGGTGTCGTCTTCATCGGCTTTGGATTGAGGCTCGCGCTGACGCGCCCCTGAGGCGCGTCGCCGTTACCGCACGATTCCCCGCTTCCGCAGGTCCGCGATCGCGCCGGCGTCCAGCCCCAGCCGCTTGAGCACCGCGTCGGTGTCCTCGCCCGGCAGCGGGGCGCGGCGGTTGACGCCGCCAGGGGTGGCGGTCATGCGGATCGGCGTCGAGGCGATGGTGACGCGTCGCGGCGAGCCGGGATGCTCCACCTCCACCAGCATGCCGCGGGCCGCCATGTGCGGGTCGGCAACGATGTCGGCCGCCGTGTTGACGGGACCGAACGGCACGCGGCCGTCGAGTGCCGCCGCGATCTCCGCCTTCGTCCGCGGCCGGGTCCACGCCTCCACCAGCGCCACGGTTTCGGCAGCGTGGGCGAGGCGGTCGTTGTTGGTGGCGAAGCGCGGGTCGGCGGCGAGTTCCGGCCGGCCCATCGCCGTCACCAGTTCGCGCCAGAACGTGTCCCGGGGGCAGCCGATGGTCACGGCCCCGTCGCGCGCCGGGAAGGTGCCGAACGGGCACAGGATGGGGTGGTGGTTGCCCTCCGGCACCGGCGCCCGGCCGGTGTAGGAGTGCTGGTAGACGATGCGTTCGCACAGCGCGACGATGCCGTCGTACATGGCGACGTCGACGAACTGCCCCTCGCCGGTCGCCCGCGCATGGTGGAGCGCCGCGAGGATGCCGAAGGCGGCGAGCGTCGCGGGGAAGATGTCGCCGATGCCCGGGCCGATCTTCAGCGGTGTCGCCGCGTCGGGCCCGGTGATGCTCATCGCCCCGCCCATCGCCTGCGCCACCACGTCGAAGGCCGGCCGGTCGGCGTAGGGGCTCGCGCCGGTGCGCGGGTCGCCGAAGCCGCGGATGGCGGCGTAGACCAGCCGCGGGTTCTCCGCCGCCAGCGTCTCGTAGCCGAGCCCGAGCCGGTCCATCACCCCGGCGCGGAAGTTCTCGACCACGATGTCCGCCTCCCGCGCCAGCCGGCGGAACAGGGCCGCGCCCTCCGGCGCCTTCAGGTCGAGCGCCAGGCTCTCCTTGTTGCGGTTGGTGCTCTGGAAGTAGCCGCCGAACGCCTTCAGCGCGTCGTCTGCGAGGAACGGCCCGAACTGCCGCGTCGGGTCGCCGTCGACCGGCTCGATCTTGACGACCTCCGCCCCCTGGTCGGCCAGCATCATCGTGCAGTAGGGCCCAGCGAGCATCTGCGTCAGGTCGAGCACCCGCACCCCGGCCAGCGCCCCGGCGCCTCGCGTCATGTCACGCTCTCCTCCGCACGAACAGCCCCCATTTCTGAACGACTGTTCGAAAAACGCAACCCGGCCCTTGCGCTCAGCGCAGCGCGAGCCCCGGATCGATCCGCGCCATCGAGCGGTCGTGCAGGCGCGGCAGGAGCGCCACCGCCAGAACGGCCCCCACCAGCGCCAGGGCCATGTCGGACTGCGTGTCCCAGACATAGCCCTGCGTGCCGAGGAACTCGTCCGCCGCGCCGCCCGCCGCCACGGCGGCGAGCCACTCGACGATCTCGTAGAGCGCGCTGAAGGCGAGCGGCATCGCGACGGCGATGACGGGGACGTAGCGGCTGCCCGGCTCGGCCCGGAAGGGCGAGAAGCGGATGAGGATCTCGCGCGCCAGCAGCGCCGGCACGAAGCCCTGCGCCAGGTGACCGAGCTTGTCGTAGTTGTTGCGCGGCCAGCCGAACCACTGCGACGCCCAGTCGCCCAGCGGCACGCGGGCATAGGTGTAGTGACCTCCGACCAGCAGGATCAGCGCGTGGACCGCGATGAGCACGCACAGCAGGGTCGACAGCGGCCACCGCCGGTGCGTCAGCACGAGCAGGGGGGCAGCCACCAACACTGGCACGGATTCCAGCCACCATGTAAGCCGGTCGAAGGATCCGACGTAGGACACCGGAACCGCCGCCGCGACGACCGCGAGCAGCGCGAGTCGAAGGGCGAGGACCCGTTTGCGCACGGCCATCGCGGCAGTGGCCGTCGCATCAGTTGGCTCTCCTGACCGCGCGCTCCGCACCTGCCGCCTCCGCGTCCGACCGCCTCAGTCCGGAACGCCCGGTAGACGTCTTACTCTGCCGCTGCCCCGCCTCGGAGGCGATGCCGTCAGGCAAGGGTTGGCGATAGCCGAATCTCGGATCGCTCCGTCGCCGCCCACCCGACGATCTCGCCGACGGCCGTGGGCGTCCGATCTGCGCGGCGTCGCCATCTCGGGACTTGCAGAACCGTAGCTCATCTTGAAGAGTGAAGGTGTAATTTCATTTGTTTTCTCAAAGTCGATTGAGCAACAGGCGGCCATGACGCGATCGCGAGCGCTTTTCCTGGACCGTGACGGCGTGATCAATCGTGACGACGGTTATGTCCACAGGCGCGAGGACTTCGTCTTCATGGAGGGTGTCTTCGACCTGACCCGTCGCGCGGTGGCTGCCGGCTACCTCGTGATCGTCGTGACCAATCAGTCAGGAATTGCCAGAGGCTACTTCCGCGAGGCCGATTTCTACGACCTCACGGCGTGGATGTTGCGGGAATTCGAGAGGCGCGACGCGCCCCTCACGGCCGTCTATCACTGTCCGTTCCATCCGGAGGGTCGTGTCGCGGCCTATCGCCGGGATCACCCTTGGCGAAAGCCGCGGCCCGGAATGATCCTGCAGGCGGCAGCCGACTTCGATCTCGACCTCGAACGATCGCTCCTTGTGGGCGACCAGCCGACTGACTTGCAGGCGGGTCGCTCAGCGGGGATCGGACGCCGGTACCTCGTCGGCGCGCAGTGTGTGCCCCCCGAGGAGAGTTGCGAGTGCGCGAACGGGCCCTCGACGGTCGAGGACCTGAGCCGGAAGCTGTTCCGCGACTGATCGCCTCGCTATTCGACGTTCGCGACGGTCTCGCGGCACGTGTCGGGCCCCTGCATGGGGCGCCGGACGTGGATCGCGTCATCGGCCGACGATGCGGCCGGGATGGGCCAAAGCGCTTTCGATCTGTTCCTCGAGATAGCGGGTCCTTTGGCGCTGCTCGATCAACTGGAAGTGGATAGACTGATAGAGCTTGGCCAGGTCCGAGCGGTCGAGCTGAGGGATGGCGTCTCGCGCCAGCGACGCGGCCACGGTTGTGATGTCGTCGAGAGGACGCGCCTCGAGGGCACTGAATAGTGCATGCGGATCGACGACCGGCCCGCTCGTCTTCGTGGCCGCGATGTTGAGGGAGATCGCGTACTGCTCGTTCGAGGGCTGGGGACACCACCCGTTCGAGGCGTCGGCGAGGTCGGAGTTCCACCACCGGAAGTCGCCGAAGCCAAGCAGGCGCAGGATATCCACCATCATGTCCGCGGTGTAGCCGTAGCGATGCGCCTCGAATGCGTTGTGGCGTCCGCCCACCCCGAAGATGAGCCCCACGGCATGGAACGGCGTCGTTCCAGCCGCCACCATCCGGGTCAGCAAGGAGAGATCGGGGACGGCGATCTTCAGCGTCCCGCCGATCTTCAGCACCCTGGCGAACTGGGAGATCGCCCGGAACCCGTCCGGCCATTCGATATGTTCGAGAACATGTCCGGCGACGATCTCGTCGCAACTGACGTCCTGGATGGGGGACAACGTGATGATGTCCGCCACAATGTCGGGAGCATTGGCCGGGTCGATGTCGACGGTGAGGTAGCCATCGGGTTTGTAGTCGCGGGAACCCACGTACAGCTTCATGGCAAGATTTTCCTGAGAGGGCGCTTCGATCTCGCGTTCTATTCCGCGCGCCATGCGACGTAGCGGGCAATGCCGTCCTCGAATGAGGTGAAAGGCTTGCGGTACCCCGCGGCCCGCAGGCGTTCGACGGATGCTTCCGTGTAGGACTGGTATCGCCCGCGGAGATCGGCGGGCATGTCGATGAACTCGATCCGCGGTGGCGTGCCATAGGCCCTAGAGATCGCCTGGGCGACGTCGATGAACGTGCGGGCGGCACCGGTTCCGAGATTGTAGAGGCCGCTCGCGGGCCGGTGTCGCCACGCCCAGAGCATGACGTCGACGACATCGTCGACATGCACGAAGTCCCTTCTCTGGCAGCCGTCGGGAACCTCCGGCTGGCAGGACCGGAACAAGGCTGCGGGTTCGCCCTGATGGACGCGCTCCATCAGCGCAAGGACCGCGCTGCGCATGGGACCCTTGTGGGCCTCGTTGGGACCGTAGACGTTGAAGAACTTGAAGCCGTACCACGACGGTGGTGTCGGGACGCCGCACGCCCGGGCACGCGCGATCTTAACGTCGGCGGCGTGCTTCGACCATCCATAGAGGTTGAGAGGCCTGAGCCTCTGCAAGGCCTCGGGCCGATCGTCGTCGACGAAGCCGGCCGTGCCGTCGCCGTAGGTGGCGGCGGACGAGGCATAGATCAGCGGCACCTCCGCACGCGTGCACCATGCAAACCAGTCCACGGTCGAACGGAAGTTCGTCCGCAGGATGGCGTCCCCGTCCGTGGTCCGCGTGCTGGAGTTCGCGCCAAGGTGGAACACGGCCTCGATGTCGGTGCCATGACTGTCGGCGAAGGCAGGGGCCTCGCAAGGCGTTATGAACTCATGGAGTGCCAGGCCTGCGATGTTCTTCCATTTTCCGCCGGAGCCGAGTCGATCGACCACGACGACGTCGGCACCTTCTTCGACGAGGCGCGCGGCGAGGTTGGAGCCGATGAAGCCGGCCCCTCCGGTGACGATGATCATTGCGGGCCCCTCGCTCCATCGGACGGAGGCAGCGCGGCAAGGATCCGCTCGGCTATGGCGACAGGGTCCTGGAGGCTCATGCAGTGAGCGTCAGGAAAGCCGCGTGGGCACAGATCCATCCAGGTATCGTTGACCCACCAGCATCCCCCGCAGAAACTGGGTCGTACGTTGATGTTGTCTGGGTAGCCAAAGTAGTCGGCGGAGGTCGGCCCGAAGATGACGCAACTCCGCACGCCAAAGGCAGCCGCGATATGCACGAGACCTCCCTCGTTGTCGATATGCATCTGCGCTTCACCCACGATGGTCGCGGCCTCCGTCAGCGTTGTTCGACCGACGAGGTCGACGTGAACCGAGGCCAACGGAACGCTGGTTGAAGGCAGGCCGACTTGCACGAAGACGAGATCGGGTCGCCGCTCGCGCAGGATCTCAACGAGGCGATCGGTATGGGGGTAGCACTTGGTGGCTCTGCGTCCGCTCACGATGAAGTCGGGATCGAAACCGTTGTGCACCGTGACGTAAGGCCGTCCTGCAAGATCAAGCCGCGTCAGCACGTCCCGGATTAGCGGCAGATCAAGCTGGCTTCCGCCGAAGCGGATGTCCGCCATGTGGTGGAGGAAGTCCGCACGGGTCCTGTTCATGTAGACGGCCGCTTGGCCGAGGAAGCCGTCCATGAAGGGATGGCGATCGACGAAGATGGAAATCTTGCCCCGGAAGCGGTCGATGGCCTGAAGCGCAGCCGACAGGTTTCGGTTCTCTCGCAAGCGGCGTCCAAGGCAGTCGTGGTAGATCACCGCGACCGAACTGACCCGGATCGCGGCCGCATACTCCTTCCTGAAGCGGTCGAACAGGAAATCGCTGTAGCACGAGCGAAAGCCCTCGACGTTGGCGAAGACCCACTCGGCCGTACCCGCATGGCGGTAGTAGATGTCGAAGCGGAAGGGGCCCGCCGTGGCCTGGAGGTCCCGGATAAAGCGCGCGATTACCACAAGGTCGCCAACGCCTCCGGAGACGGCGATAGCGACGACTATCGGCCGTGTCGTGTCGCTGAGGGCTTCGTCGATCTCCGCCCCCACGGCGCGAGCCCTGCGGGCGAACCTGAAGTGCTCCAGAAACATGCTTGATTTTAGTCCCACGTAGCCGGCGAAGTACGATGCCGACCGCGACAGACTTCCTGTCGCCAGATAGATCGAATAGGCTTTCAGGTATGCTCGTTTAAGTTGTAAGGCCGTTGCTACGACTATTCCCAATGCATAAGTTCCGATAAAATTGACCCGTGGCATTTATCACGTGTAATATGGTAGGTGAATCTATTTCATTCATCAAGAGATTGCAGCATGAAATTAGCCGATAGGCCCATCATGTGCGTCGGTGACGTCATTCTGGACCGCTTCGTCTACGGTGACGTATCGAGGCTGTCACCTGAAGCGCCGGTGCCGGTCTTGCGGGTCGATCGGACTGTCTGCATGCCGGGTGGGGCTGCTAACGTCGCCCGGAACGTCTCGGCCCTGGGAGGCGTAGGCCGTCTTGTCGCGGCCGCCGGGGATGACCCCGAGAGGCTTGAACTCATGCGCCTTCTCGATGGCGCTCCGCGCGTCAGTGCGCGAATTGCGGCCGCTCCTGGGCGGCGCACAATTGTCAAGACGCGGCTCGTGGGGAATCGCCAGCAGATCGTCCGGCTCGATATCGAGGATGCTCAGCCTTTCGCCCGTTCTGTCGAGGCCGGCCTATGTCACGAGATGGAAACGGGGCTACGCGGTTCCGCAGCCGTGGTGCTCAGCGATTATCGCAAGGGCCTGCTATCTCAGGATGTCATTTCGCGCGCCGTTTCGATGGCACGGGCGGCCGGATTGCCCGTCTTCGTCGATCCAAAGGGAACTGACTTCGGGAAGTATCGTGGCGCGACCTGCCTGACGCCGAATCTGGCCGAACTGCGCGGCGTCCTCGGTGATGAACTCCGGAGCGATGCCGATATCGCCGAGGGCGCTGCCGCGCTCGTGACGCGGCTGGACCTCGAAGCCATCCTCGTGACGCTGTCCGAGAGGGGAATGCTCCTCGTAGAGCGGGGGGGCAAAGTCCAGGCAATACCGGCCTTCGCGCGACAGGTTGCAGACGTATCGGGGGCAGGGGACACGGTGATCGCCACGCTGGCGCTGGCCTCAGGGTCTGGTCTCCCGCTCGAGACGGGCATGCGGATGGCCAACGCAGCCGCGGCCGTGGTCGTCGGCAAGCCAGGCACCGCGCTGTGTTCACGTGAGGAACTGGAAGAGCAACTACGTGTCCCCGATACGCCGGTCCATTCCAAGGTTCTGGGCCAGTGGGATGCCCTCGAGCGTCGGGTCCGCCGATGGAAGAGCGAGGGGCAGGTCGTGGGATTCACAAACGGCTGCTTCGACATTCTTCACGCGGGGCACGTCAAGCTCCTGAAGGAGGCCAAGGGAGCGTGCGACCGGCTTGTCGTAGGCGTCAACAGCGATCGGAGCGTGTCCCGCCTGAAAGGACCTTCAAGGCCTTTCAATACGGCTCTGGATCGTTGCGCCGTGCTGGAGGCTCTGGCGGCGGTCGATGCGATCACAATCTTTGACGACGATACACCAGCGAATCTGATCCAGCGGCTAGTGCCCGATGTGATCGTGAAAGGCGGGGACTACACGCCCGATTCCGTGGTCGGCGCAGAGGTGGTAAGGGCCGCGGGGGGGCGCGTCGTCATCGTTGACCTGCTGCCCGGCCTGTCGACCACCGAGTTGTCGAGGCGCCGCCTAGGGGTCGCGGCCGTGGCAGAGTAAAGGCCATGGCCCGGGCGTGCCGGCAATTGGCTGCCCCATTTCAGGAATCAGGCTCCGGGGCCCCGGCGGCCGTCTCGCGGGAGTGGAGAGACGCTGAGGCTGAGGCCCCTTCTGTTGCGTCGGCACCGCGGTCGCGGTGCCGACGCTCGTCGCGCTCGTGCTGCATATCCGGGGATGCGCGACTGCAACGGCTTCGGCACGGCCGCAGCCTCCTCATCACTGGCGCCGCCCCGCGGAACTGGGTCGCGGGAATCGGGAGGGCCAGCCGACGAACGAATATCTGCGGACCGTATCGCGAACTGAGCCCGAAGCGGTTCGTCGCCAGAAACTCAAGGCCGTGTTGTTCTTTGATCCAAAAGATTGAGCAAGCCATAGAATCATGAAAGTGAATAGTGTTGCAACTACAGATTGTGATATCAGGTACTGGTGCAAAAAATAATATATCAGTCCGTAAAAGTCTGTTGACGCGGGTAGATGAGGGGCAGAATATTGATAGGGCTGGGGTTTTTAGGGTCGGCCTCTTCATAATGGCGTTACAGTCGGGGGCAGAGACGCGGGGCAACTTCCCTGCTGCCGCTGCACGCCTGGGTCGAGGCTGGCGGTCGGCCTCCATCGGTAAAGTCAGGGCGTCTTTCGACCGCGGCGGCCTGCCGCGGCGGTTTCGCCTCGCGATCGGAGATCTTGAATGGCGGTTGTATCGGACTACACGGCTCTCCTCAGCGGCTCCACCTGGAACGGCAACGGTGCGGCGGGCCTGCCAGTCTTCGTGACATTCTCGTTCGAAACCTCACCACGCTCCGTCGACTCCACTTTGACCCAGGCGACGTTCCACCCGGCAACGGAGGAGGAGAAGACGATCGCCAGGCAGGCCTTCCGTACCTGGGCGGACGCCTGCGGCATCGTCTTCATGGAGGTGCCGCCAGGCCAAGGGGACATCAGGCTCCAGTACGTCGACTTCTACACGATACCGGGGAAATTCCAGTACGCGGGTTACGGGTACTATCCGATCAGCAGTCTCTCATCGACGGCGGCCAGGCGCGAGGCCAGCTACATCTATCTGAATACGCGCCAGGAGACGATGAATGCCGCCGACAAGCTGCACCTGATACTGCACGAGATCGGCCACACGCTAGGGCTGAAGCATCCCTTCGACGGAGATCCCGTCCTCGATCCGTCGCTCGACAACGCGGCTCACACGGTCATGAGCTACATGGGATACGCTCCCGCCCTCGGTACGCTCGACCTTCAGGCGATCGCCTTCCTTTACGGGTCGAACGCGATGGATGGCACGCAGGTGGAGGCGTGGTCGTGGAACGCCGCAACCGCGACGCTGTCGCAGACTGGCGGGGCCGGGGACGAGACCATTCGTGGTGTCAGCGTCGCCGACATCATGAGCGGTGGCGCAGGGTGCGACCTGATGGCGGGGTTCGGTGGCCACGACTTCCTCGCTGGTGGCGAGGGTGACGACACACTTCTCGGTGGGGCAGGCACCGACACGCTCAGGGGCGACCGCGGGAACGACTGCTTGTACGGCGGCGGCAGCGCCTACGAGATCTCCGACTTTGACTGGGCCGATTACTCGGACGCAACGGCGGCCATCACGGTCGACCTGACCGGCGTCTACGATGCGATGTACAGTCTGGTGCAGTCGGCCAAGGGCGACGACATCGGCTTCGACACGCTCAAGGGCATCGCCGGGGTCATCGGCGGAGCCGGCAACGACGCGATGGCGGGAAGCATCGATGCCAACGCCCTCAAGGGAAATGCCGGCGATGATTCCCTCGACGGCAGGGCCGGCGAGGATACCCTCGACGGAGGCGCGGGCGACGACAGTCTCCGCGGCGGCGAAGGCGATGACAGCCTCGTCGGCGGTACGGGCCGCGATACCGCCTTCTATGCCATGTCGTCATCTGCGGCGACTTGGTCCCGTCGGGCGGACGGAACCTGGTCTGTGCGGACGGCCAGTATGGGCACCGACGTCCTGCAGGACGTCGAGCAGTTGTCGTTCCTCGACGGGCAGTTCAACCTCGATGGCAGGGCGCCGGAAGGGTTCTGGCCGAAGACCGTGCGCCGGACAGGCCCCGAAATCCTCGTCAACGCGACGACCGCGCGCTACCAGCGCGACCCGGCCTGCGTGCGGCTGGCGGACGGTCGTTTCGTTGTCGCATGGGTCGACGGGAGCGAGAGCGCGGGAGACACATCGTTTTCCGCCATCCGAGCGCAGGTTCTCGCGCCCGATGGTCGCAAGGTCGGCAGCGAGTTCCTCGTCAACACGACGACGTATATGTTTCAGTCCGCGCCTTCGGTCGCCGCCCTTGCGGATGGGCGCTTCGTCGTGACCTGGACGGACGGAAGCGGGATCTTCTCCGGCGTCCGCGGCCAGATGTTCAACTCCGACGGGAGCAAGGCGGGCAGAGAGTTCATCGTTAAGTCGGCGCCGCAAGCTAGCGAGAGCCAGCCCGGGGTCGTCGGGCTCGCCGACGGCGGCTTCGTCGTTAGCTGGGCGGAGTACCGGTACTTCGTCTTCGACGCGGACTCGTCTGACGTCTGGTGCCAGGTGTTCAACGCGGACGGCAGTCGACGGGGATCGGAGTTCCGCGGGAACCCCAGGGCGGCCGGGAGCCAGAGCCGGCCGTCGGTGACAGCGCTTTCGGGAGGCGGTTTCGTCCTCATCTGGGAGGACCCGATTGCATCGGGCCTGCGGGGGCAGGTGTTCAAGGCCGACGGCGGGAGGGTGGGACCCGACTTCGCGGTGGCTTCATCCGCAGCATCGCTGGCCGGTGTCGGCATCGCGGCCCTGTCGTCAGGGGGCTTCGTTGTGACATGGGCTGGTCGTGGCGATGCACTCGAGCCGAAGTCCATGCGCGCCCAGGTCTTCCGCGCTGATGGGACGAAGGAGGGCGCTGAACGACTGGTCGGTTTGGCGAATGCGTGGGACGAGCCGGCCTCGAGCATCGCTGCACTTCCCGCTGACGGTTTTGTCGTGGCCTGGACCATTTCGGACAGATGGGCTGCCACGGGAGCTCCGAGGTCCGCGATACGCCTGCGGGTCTATGGGGCGGACGGACGCGTGGCATCGCGTGAGTTCCTCGTCGAAGGCTCGACGAGCGGACAGGCCGCCCCGGCGATCGCGACGCTCTCGACCAACCGGTTCCTGGTCACCTGGACGGACACCGCCGATCCCACGGGCGAATCGTCAGACGACATCCACGCGCAAGTCTTCGCTGTCCGGCCGGTCGCGGCGGACATCGGCGGGGACAGTGTGTCCGATGTCCTGTTTCGCTCTACAGCCGGCACGGTTCTCGCCTGGTCGCTCGTCACGGACAGCGCCGGCCGGCCGCAGTTCAGCGGCGGCGGTGTCATCGCCGGCGCCTCGGTCGACTGGGTGGTGCAGGGCCTTGGAGATTTCGACGGCGACGGCCGCAGCGATATCCTCTGGCGTAACAAGACGTCGGGGACCGCTTTGGTCTGGCAACTCGATGGGACCGCGCTGACAGGCGACAGCGCACTGGGGGGGGCCTCAGCCGACTGGTCGGTCGCCGGTATCGGCGACTTCGACGGCGACGGGAAGAGCGACGTGCTTTGGCGCCACGCGCCGACGGGCGGCGTGCATGAGTGGCAGATGGACGGTACGGCGATCAAGGGCGGCGGTGCGGTCGGCGGGGCGAGCGCCGACTGGAGCGTGAAGGGCACGGGTGACTTCAATGGTGATGGCCGGGACGACATCCTGTGGCAGCACACCGACGGCAGCGTCCTGGAGTGGCTGATGGATGGCACCGCGATCATCGGCGGCGGGGTGGTTGCGGGAGCCAGCACTGGCTGGAGCCTTCAGGGCATTGCTGACTTTGACGGCGACGGGAAGGACGACCTGCTGTGGCGCTACACCAACGGCGCGACGCTGGTGTGGCAGCTCGATGGGCTCTCGATCAAGGCCTCTGGCAGCCATGGCGCCGGTGGTGGTGACTGGTCGATCCAGGGCACGGGCGACTACAACGGCGACGGCCTTGCCGACATCCTGTGGCGGCACGAGGCGAGCGACGCCGTTCTGGTGTGGACGACGGCGCCCGACGGCTTCAGCACCGCCGCGGCCACCCTCATTGCAGGCGCCGACCCGCGGGAGTGGGCGGTGACGGGGAACAGGGCATTCTGAAGGATTGAATGCGCTGAAGCGATCCGCTCCTCGATCCCACGACCCCGCCCTCAGGGCTGAAGGTCGAAGTGGCCAGAAGCGTCGGGAGCCCTGCATACGGTGGGTGAAATGCCCTTAGGTTGTAAGTATAGAATAAAATATTAAAAGTTGTATTGATTGAATTGGCTGCATGATTAAACTCGATTTGTTGTTTCTTGAGGGCAATCATGCTGGCAACGTGGGATCGGGACTTCGGCATCGGAGGGTTCGGCTTTCCGCGAGTAGTGAGGCCCGACGGTCGGGGCGATATCGTCGGCCAGCAGAGGTTTGCGAGGCCCGCGGCATGGGGGCGACCCAACGTACTCTACGCCGTATCGTCCATCGGTCTTGCGGAATACGCCAACCCGCCGGCCACGATCACCACGGCGTCGCTCTATCTCTATGGCCAGAATGCCCTCGGCGGCGGCAAGGGGTTCGTCGTTCCCGTCGTCGAGAACTATACGATCGACTTCGCGGCATCCGGGGCGGGAAGCTATGGGGTTCTGCAATATGGGGGCAACCGCGAGACCGGCTACAGTGGCGCCGTGATCTGGGCCGAGAAGTTCGGGACCTCCACGCGGATAAGGTCGAATGGCGTATTCTTCGCCCCCAAGGCGGGCGGCGAGGTCGCGCTTGTGGGCGCGCCGGTGACGCTTGTCACGGGCATCGTAGATTTCCAGGGCCTCGACTTCGACTGGAACGGGTCCAGCCTCGTGCTGTCCTGGCGCTCGGGGAGCGCCTTGTCGTTGCAGACGTTCGACCAGATCGCGACCGCGATGACAGGGGTCTCCGTCATTCCGATACCGTCCGGTAGCGTCTATGGGGCCTATTTCCGGAACGGGGTCTACACGATCCTGTACGAGCAGGCTGCGGCGTCCGGCGCCCTGATGAGGGCGACATACGATCCCTCGACGGGTGCCGTCGGATCGCCGTCGGTATTCGTCGCGACGGGCCTTGCAGACATCACCGGCTGGTCGGAGCCCCTGCTGGACTCGACCGGCTCCTTCCTGGCGGTCCTCGGCAAGCCCGATGTCTCGTCCTCTGCATCCGTGATCAGGCTGTTGAGAATGAACGCGGCGGGGATCGTGACGGGTACGTCGACGATTGCGTTGTCAGGGACGAGTGGCCTCCGGCTGAGCGCGACCGTCTCGACGAACGGCAACGTCGTGCTGGCCTATTCGGACGCGGCCGGCGTTCACATTCGACAGTACGAACCCAGCGGAGCGCAGATCGGGGAAGATTTCATCGTTCCGCCCTACGAGGAGGGCGGCTACGTCGAACGCGTGACTGTTTTCGACCGAATCCGCGCCCTCTCGGATGGGCGGATCGAACTCGTCTATCGCCTCGAACTGGGCGGAAACGCCAATGAGATCCATGCGCAGATCTTTGATCCCCGGACGGGCGCGATCAGCGTCGATCAGGCCTCGGCGACGACGAGCCTGTGGCTGGCAGGAACGCCGTTCAACGACAAGCTGCGCGGCGGCTCGGCGGATGATCTTCTCGCAGGCGGGTCGGGCGACGACTCGATCGACGGAGGAGCCGGACGTAACCAGCTGTCCGGCGGTGCAGGCAACGACACCCTGCGGGGCGGAGCCGGCGAAGACAGCATATGGGGCGGTAGCGGCGACGACCGCATAGAGACGCTCGGTGGCAGCGACCGGGTCTTCGCGGGAGCAGGGAACGATGTCATCGCCGTATCCGGCGGCAATCACGTCATCAGCGGCGACGAAGGTCGAGATGTCCTCGTGCTCAACATCGCGAGCACCCAGGCGACCCTCACGAAGTCCCTCTCCGGCGGACGATGGTTCGGTGGGACACGCATCACGACACCGACAGGCACGCTGGAAGTCAGCAACGTGGAAAGCCTAGCCTTCACGGACAGGACGGTTTCGCTCGACGTGAACCTAGACGGTTACGCATACGAGCCGGGCGTGCTGTTCCGGAACGCCGCGGGAGACGTCCTGCGCTGGAACATCGCCTCCCATGGAACCAGGCCGCCCGTTGTCGTCAGCGGGAGCTCGCTAGGCGGCGCGGGATCGGCGTGGAAGATCTACGGCTCTGGCGACTTCAATGCCGACGGGTACAAGGACATCCTCTGGCGGAATGACGACGGCACCGTCCTGCAGTGGCAGCTGAACGACCGGGCCACCGTCGGCGGCGGTGTGGTGGGTGGCGCGACCGCGGACTGGAAGATTGTAGGGATCGGGGACTTCAACGGAGACGGGCGCGACGACGTGCTCTGGCGCAACGCCACGTCTGGCCTTGTCCTCTCATGGCAGCAGGACGGCACAGCCCTGACGGGAGGGGGTGCCGTCGGCGGTGCCGTTGCTGACTGGACGGTCGTTGGCACGGGAGATTTCAACGGCGATGGCAAGGACGACGTCCTGTGGCAGCACACGTCCGGGGCCGTCGCGGAATGGCTGATGGATGGCACCGCCATCATCGGCGGTGGCGTGGTGGCCGGCGCCAGTGCGGGCTGGAGCCTGCAGGGCATCGGTGACTTCGACGGCGATGCGAAGGACGACCTGCTCTGGCGCTACACCGACGGCGCCACGGTTGTGTGGCAACTCGATGGCGCGACGCTGAAGGCGTCCGGCTCCCGCGGCGTCGGTGGCACCGACTGGTCGATCCAGGGCGTGGCTGACTACAACGCCGACGGTCTTGCCGACATCCTGTGGCGTCACGATGCCAGCGGCGCCGTGCTGGTGTGGACCACTACGCCAGACGGGTTCGGGACGGCCGCCGCCGCGATCATCGGTGGCGCTGACCCGCGGAACTGGACAATGGTGGCGAACAAACTTCTTTGAAGCCAGTTCGCGATCAGTAAATGATACCAGTCCGATAATATTTTATTGCGTTTATAAAGTTATAATATTAAGAATTTACAGATATACATTATTCCTGACAGTATTAGAATGTCTTGCGCGCGGTTCTCATTCGCCGTTGGTCAGCGAAATCGCGGTCGCGATACGGCCCTTGATCACGTGGCCCTGGAAGCTTGCTTACTCCGTGACTGGTTGATTTCAAAGGCGCTACCCTACTGGTGCACGGTCGGGCATGACGGCACCGGGCGGGGTTTCGTGGAGCACCTCGACCTCGACGGACGGCCGGCCTCGGTCGGCTACAAGCGCGTGCGGGTGCAGGCGCGCCAGATCGCGGTGTATGCGCAGGCCGCCCTCATGGGGTGCGCGGTCGGGGTCGACGCAGGGCGGGATGCATTGTCGTTTGTGCGCGACCACGCCCGGCGGGCGGATGGCGGGATCGGAAAGTTGCTGTCCCGCGACGGGCGCCTCCTCGATCCCGCCCATGATCTGTATGACACGGCGTTCGTCCTGTTTGCCTGCGCCTGGCACGCCCGGCTTCATCCGGACTCACCGGCCATTTCGATGGCGCGCGACCTGACCCGGGACGTGACGGAACGGTTGCGCGCGCCCGACGGAGAGGGTTTCCAGGAGCATCGCCCTGCGACCTCCGGAGACAGGCTCCAGAACCCTCACATGCATCTTCTCGAGGCCATGCTGGCGCTGGCGGACACCACCGGCGAGGATCGATACCACGCCCTCGCCGATGATCTCGTGGATCTCTTCCGGCGACGGATATTCAACCCTGCTGACGGCACCGTCTCGGAAAAGTTCGACAAAGCCTGGAACCGGCCGTGTCCGTCCGGCGACCGGGTGGAACCCGGCCACGTGTACGAATGGATTTCCTTGCTCCTATGGGACGAGGAGCGGCGTACGAGGCGGGGCGAAGCGGCATTCAGGGACCACGACGTCATCGACGCCCTCTTCTCGTGGGCCTCCACGAACGGCCACGCTCCCGGCAGCGATCTTGTCGTCAACGGCGTCTTCGCCGATCTGTCCCGCCGCGACGAGGGCCTGCGAATCTGGCCTCAGACCGAGGCCATCAGAGCCCACGCGTTGAGACTTGTGCATGGCCTGCCGGCTTCGCCGGCGCGCCTTGCTGGTCTTATCCGGGGCCTTCGCGAGACCTTCCTGTCACGCAGCCCTGCTGGTACTTGGACCGAGGCGTTCGATGCTCGTGGGGTAGCGACGGAGCAGCGTATCCCCGCAAGCACGCTCTACCACATCATGGGTGCGTGGCTGGCGCTCGAACGGCTCTTCGACGGTCGCTGACCTGGGCCACATCGGCGCCTCGAACCCCGTCACTGCGCCGTGTAGCCCCCGTCCACCAGGACGTCGGCGCCGGTCATGAAGCCGGCGCGGGGGGAGGCGAGGAAGGCTATGGCCTCGGCGATCTCCTGCGGACGGCCGAGGCGGCGCACGGGGTGCAGTGGCGCCATGGTGCGCTCGGCAGCGTCCTCGGAGCCGAACTGCTGCACCAGCCGCTCGGTCGCGATGGCGCCGGGAGACACCGAGTTGACCCTGATGCCCTCGCCGGCAACCTCCAATGCGAGGCTGCGCGTGAAGGAGAGCATCGCGCCCTTGGTGGTGGAGTAGGCAATCCGCGTCGCCGAGCCGACATGGGCGAAGGTGGAGGCGACATTGACGATGCGGCTGCCGCGCCGCATGAGCGGCAGCAGGGCCTGCGTCACGTTGAACGTGCCGGTGACGTTGACCGCCATGGCGAGATCCCATTCCTCCGGCCGCAGTTGCGTCAGCGGCACGGACCGCGTCACCGTCGCGGCGTTGTTGACCAGCACGTCGAGTGTTCCGTGCGTCTCCTTGAGCAGCGCCGCGAGCGCGGCGACCGCGGCCCGGTCGGTGATGTCGCAGGCATGGCCCGTGCAGCCGTCCGGCAGATCGCCCGGCTCGGTGAGGTCCACCGCGTGCACCCGCGCGCCACGCGCCGCCAGCGCCTCCACCGTCGCCCGCCCGATGCCGCGGCCTGCGCCCGTCACGCAGCACGCCTCGCCCTCGAGATCCCTCATCGCCAGTCTCCTCCCGCTCCATGCCGGCTGGGGCCATCATGGCACGGGCGAGGGGCTGGCGGTCTGCCGTGCGGGCATGCTAGCTCCGCCCTCGCCATGAGCCGCTCCCCGGACGACACGCCCGCCGGCGACCTGCCGCCGCCGCGCCGCGAGACAATCGCGCTGCGCGGGCTCGCCTGCCACCTCTGGCGCTGGGGTCGGGTCGGCGGGCGTCCGCTGCTGCTGCTGCACGGTGCGCGCGACTGTGGCGGCTCCTTCGGGTTCCTTGTGGCGGCGCTGGGCGGCGACTGGGACATCGTGGCGCCCGACTGGCGCGGTCACGGCCACTCCGGACGCGCCGCCGGCAGCTACTGGATGCACGAGTTCGTCGCCGACCTCGACGTCCTGCTCGACACGCTGTGGTCAGGCCACGAAGTGGATGTCGTCGCCCACAGCCTCGGCGGAAACGTCGCCACGCTGCACGCCGGCCTTCGGCCCGGCCGCATCCGCCGCCTCGTCGCGCTCGATGCGATGGGACCGCCGGCGCGCCGCCTTCCGGTCGAAGCCGCCGCGACCCTGGTCGACTTCCTCACCCGCCAGAGGCCGCGGGCGCATCGTGGCCACGCCACGCGGGAGGAGGTCGCGGCACGGCTGCGCCTGTCCAACCCGCGCCTGTCGCAGGAGCGTGCCGCAGTGCTCGCCGAGATCTCCGCCGCCCCCGGCACGGATGGTCTCTGGCGCTGGCTTTTCGACCCGGCCATGACCCGTTCGCTGCCGACGCTCCATACGCTGGCGGAGTGGCAGAGCGTGTGGTCGCGCGTCACCGCTCCGGTTCTGTGGATCGCCTCAGGCGACGGCCCCGGCGACACGCCGTTCTACGACGCCGCGACGGTGGCCGAGCGCCGCGCTCTCCTGCCGCACGCGGAACTCGTGCGCGTGCCTGGCGCCGGTCACAATCTCCACCACGACCGCCCTGAAGAGGTCGCGGCACTTGCCGAGGCATTCCTGCTGCGGTGAGCATCGCCGATGGCGGCTCGGGCCGCATGCGGCCCCGGTCAGTCCCTCGGCGCGCGTGAAGGCACGGAATGCAAGCCGGGCGGCGTCGCACTCACGGGCTGAATGCACCCCGCCGTGTCACGGGGCGCCGCTGAAGCAGGAACAGGACGCCGCCCTCGATGGCCCATTCGATGTCGTGCGGTTCACACCCGAAGACGGCGTCGCAGCGCCGTGCGAGGCCATGGAGTCCCTTCAGATCGGGGTATCCCAGGCACAGCCGCCGCGACAGGTGGGGCGGCACGGGATCGTGGACCGTGCCTCCGTCCGCGGCGAGCCGCACCTGTCGGTCCTTCCGCCCCGCCGTTCGTTCCAGTACCTGTCCGTCCGGGGTCATGCGATAGCGATCGGGCACGATCATGCCCTGCACGACGCTCTCGCCCAGTCCCCATCCTGCCTCAACCACGATCTCGTCGCGCCCGTCCACAGGGTCGCACGTGAAAAGGACGCCGGCGGAGTCGGCGCTCACGAGACGCTGGATCACGACGCCGACCTGTGGTGCCCCGCAGGCACCCATCCGCTGCCGATAAGCGAGGGCGGCGGGCGTGCGCCCCGACGCCCAGACTTCCCGGATGGCTTCCAGGGCGGCGCCTGCGCCGACCACATTGAGCTTCGTCGCGTGCTGCCCGGCGAAGCTCGCCTGGGCCGAATCCTCGCCCACCGCCGACGACCGCACGGCAAAGCCGCACCCCACGGCGTCGACATGGCCAAGCACCGCCTCGACGGTCGCCGTGTCCCCCGCCACCACCCGCTCGACCACCGTCGCCGAGAGCGCAAAGCCCTCCGGCACGGGCAATCCGGCTCGCAAAGCCGCGCCGAGTTGCACCGCCTTGCCGCCGAAGGCGCCCGGATCATGGGCCTCGACGAGCCGGACCGCCGTCATGACGCGTCCAGCCGCACCTCGCCCGTGGTGCCGTCCACCGTCACCGTCGCGCCGTCCTGGATGCGCGCCGTGGCGTCGAGGCAGCCGACGACGCCGGGGATGCCGTATTCGCGGCTGACGATGGCGGCGTGCGAGAGCAGCCCGCCGTTGTCGGTGACGATGGCACCGAGCAGGGGCAGCACGAGGTTGAAGGCCTCGGTGGTCGTGCCCGTCACCAGCACGTCGCCGCGCTGCAGTCGGCCGAAATCGTCGGGGCCGCCCACAAGCCGAGCCGTGCCCGTGTAGCGGCCCGGGCTTGCGGGGGTGCCGCGCACGGTCCGCTCGTCGCTCTGGGCACCGGAGGGCGCGAAGATGGCGTCGATCGCTGTCCCCATCGCCCGCATCAGCCGCTGCACGGCGGGCGGCAGGCCGTCGAGGGGCGGCGGCGGATGCGGCGGCTCTCCCAGGAAAGGCGGCGCGTCGGAGGCGCGCAGCGCCATCCGGTCGTCAGCCCGCTCCGCGAGCGTGTCCGCATCAGGGCCGCCCGTCCCGGCGAGAATCTGCCGGATCTCGTCGGGCTCGGCCTCGATGAGGTGAGCCGGCTCGTGCAGACGCCCCTTGTCGACGAGCCTGCGGCCGGCCTCGAGCAGGGCCCGCCGGGTGATTCCGGCCGCCCAGACATCGCTGTAGAGGCCTCGTTCGTCGCGCAGCCGGGACAGGGCCCGTGCCTCGTCGAGGAGTTCGTCGAAGGCGGCGCGGTGCTCGGCCGGCACCCGTTCACGCAGCCGCGCAACGTCCGCGGAGGTCGCCTTGCCCGGGTGGCGGCCCTCTACTGCCACCCGCAGGCCCTCCAGCAGCACCTCCGGGGCCTCGATCACCGCCCGGTCGCCAGTGTCGAGGCTGTCGAGCAGCCGCCAAGAGACGATGTCGAGATAGGCCTTCACAGCCGGCCCGACTGGTGCGGGCTCGGCCGCCAGCCGCGTCAGGATCTCTGCCGCCGGGGCGGTGGAACCGAGCACGGCCCTCGCGCCCGCCGATCCCTTCAGGGCCTCGACCGCAACCTCCAGTTCAGGGCAGGTTCCGGCCGATTCCGGCGCTGCCCCTCGCATCACCGCGAGGAACTCCCCGACGGCCGCACCGGTCCATTCGGCGACCGAAGCGATGAAATCGCCCACGGGCAGAAGTGCCGCTGCGTTGAAGGAATGGTGCTGCCGCACCATCCGGCCCAGATGGTCGATGCAGCGGTCGACATGAGCGGCGAGGGCCGAGTCGTCCAGTGTCGTCGGGTCGATGGCCTGCAAGGCCAGGTTGTCCCGGATCGACGCGGGTTTCGCTTCGTTCAGCCAACGGCTCAGGTCCTCCCGCCACAGCTTCCGTGCAACAGCCTGCTGCGCAGCGTCGAACCGGGCGGGGACGACGTCGGGCCCGACCGGCACTGGCATGAAGAAGCCGAGGCCGTGGATCATCCGGAAGTCGAGCGTGTCGACAAGCAGGCCGTAGCGACTGAAGCCCTCCCGGCACCCGATGGCGATGTTCGGCGGATGGATCGCAGCCTGGAACCGCGTGAACGGTCGCGGCATGTGCACGGCGTCGAGAAGCCAGGTCCCCGGTCCCGGGGGCTCGAAGGCGAGGGCACCAGCCGTCATGGCATTCCTCCAGGCGGGGGTTTGATGACGGAATGATGACAACTGTCGAATGCGTGCTCATGTGTAAACGCGCACCGCGTGTTTCACAGTTCCGTGAAGTTCAAACGCCGGTGTTCCGGCTCCGCGGCAGCAGGGCGGCGGCGACCAGTGCCGCGAAAGCCGCGATGGCATAGACGACGGTCAGCGTGACGTGATCGTCCACCGAGGCCTCGTCGCCGCCCGAAAGCACCACCGCCTGCACGGCGATGGTCGCGATGCCGCCGAGGTACCGCATCGTGGAGCCGAGGCCCGCCGCCATTCCCGCCCGGGCTGGCTCAACCGCCGCCATGACGGCGGACTGCGCGGGTGACGACGCGAGGCCGAGGCCGGTGCCAATCAGAAGCAGTCCGGGCATGGCGTCGGCCGGGGTGTCGTATTGCGCGAGCCTGCACATGAGGACCGTACCGGCCAGCGTCGCGGCCGCCCCGGCGAGGCCGGCGACACGCGGGCCCCACCGGTCGACGAGCCGCCCGCCGACGGGAGAGGCGATGACCATGCCGATCATCATCGCGAAGAGGCCCTGGCCCACGCTGCGCGGCGGGCTCTGGTGGAAGTGGGCGAAGTAGGCCGGAAGCTGGAACAGCAGGCCGTACATCGCGAAGTTGTGGAGGGCCATGATCCCGGTGCCGGCCGCGACGACGGGCCGGCCCAGCAGCGCGACGTCGAGGGCCGGACGCGGGGAGCGGCACTGGATCCAAGCGAAGGCCGCCCCGGCGAAGGCGCCTCCGGCGAGGAGGACGGGGCGCCATGGGCCTTCGATCTTCCCTGCCGCCACGATCAGGACGAGCGCGGCGCCGAGGAGGCCCAGGCCCGTCCAGTCGATGCTCCCCACGAAGCGCCGCAGCCCTTCGGCGGCATCGCCGCCGCTCTCAGGGACCGGATGAAGCTTCAGGAGCACGGCAGCCACGGCAAGGAAGGGCAGGGCAGCAAGGAACGTGTAGCGCCAGCCGAGCGCTCCGACGATCTCGGCTCCGAGCAGGGGACCGAGGGCCGCCGACAGCGCCATCACCGCGCCGAATGTGCCGAACAGGCTGCCGCGTCGGTCCGGGGCAGCCGTGATCCGGATGATCGCCAGCGTCGAGGGCACGACGAGCGCACCACCGACCGCGGTGACGCACCGGGCAGCCGCGATGAAGCCGAGCGTCGGGCCGAGGAACCCGGCGATGGAGCCGAGCGCGAACAGCCCCATGCCCCAGTGCAACGTCCGGAGGTGACCGACCGTGTCGCTGAGCCGTCCGGCGGGACCCTGGCAGAGGATGGTGAGGACGAGATAGCTCGAGACGAGAAGGCTGGCCGCCTGCACCACCTCGACATCGAGCCCTGCCGCGATCTGCGGCAGCGCCACCGCCATCAGGGTCGACCCGAGGGGCGACTGCGCGCTGGCGAGGAGAAGACCCGTCAGGATGACCCGGTTCAACGGCGGGCCCCCGACCCAAGCCACGGCGACCCGTCGCCACCGGCCACGCTGTCGTGCCGACCGGGTCGCGTCAAGCAGCGACGCAATCCGGTCTCCCGATGCCGCCGACTTCACGACCGCTCGCCTTCACATGCGCGTGTGGCGCCGGCCGCCGCCGTGGTCCGGCCCGCACGCCACGGCTAAGCTCTCGCACGAGGCGACGACGGGACCACAGTCCGCCCGGAAGGGGATGCCATGGCACGACACATCACGCTCGCGGCGGCCCTCGCGCTGCTGGCCTCCGGCGGCGCCGCACTGGCGCAGCAGAACACCAACATCCGCGGCACCATCACCGGCTTCGACGGGAAGACGCTGGCCGTCACCACGCGCGGCGGCGAGGCCGTCGTGGTCGAGGTGCCGGAAGCGATCAACGTCGCGATCACGAAGCCCTTCACGCTGGCGGACGTGAAGCCCGGCATGGTCCTTGGCGTCACCACCGTCCGCCGTGCCGACGGCAGGGTCGTGGCCATCGACGTGCGGCCCATTCCGGCCACGGCCAACCAGGGGCTCTCCCCGCACGACCTGGCGCCGGACTCCACCATGACCAATGCCGCAGTGGAGGGCACCGCGACTGCGGCGGAAGGCAACGAGCTCACGCTCAACTACAAGAGCGGCACCATCACGGTCCTCGTGCCGCCGGGTACGGCGATGTCGCAGGCCGCACCGGGAAGCCGCGGCGACCTGAAGGCGGGCGAGACCGTCTTCGTCGCGGCACGACGCGCGGAAGGCGGTGGTCTGACCGCCGCCCGCGTTCAAGTGAGCAAGGACGGGGTCAAGCCGACGCAGTGAGGCGTTCGCGACGGGTCATTCTGCGACCTGCGTCCATGCGCGATGCCCGCGCCGCCGGCCGCCCGCGCTTCTTGCGGACGGTTGCGCAAGCGGGCGCAGGTTCACGCAGATGCTGTTTGGCGACTGGTCCGTTCTGGGCTTATGCTTCTTTTCCGGATGGAGAGGGGCCATGGTCGACAAGGTCGCCAACCACTATGCCGGCGGTACCGACGTCGTCGGCGCCATCGCCGAGAGCCTCCGCAGGGCTGGCAAGGATACCGCCCACCTGACGACGGCGGATCTCGGGACGGTCGACGAGTTCCACATTCGCGGACGTCCGGCCACGCTGGAACTCGCCCGGTCGCTGAATCTCGATAGCGGGTCCCATGTGCTCGATATCGGAAGCGGCCTCGGGGGCCCGGCCCGGACCCTCGTGGAGGCCTACGGGTGTCGCGTGACGGGCATCGACCTCACGCAGGCCTTCTGCGACGCCGCCGCCACCCTCAGCGACTGGGTCGGTCTCGGCGACCGCGTGGCCTTCCGGCAGGGCGATGCAACGCAGTTGCCGTTCGCAGACGGCACGTTCGACGCGGCGATGACCATCCACGTGGCGATGAACATCGCCAGCAAGGACCAGGTCTACGCAGAGGCGAGACGAGTGCTGAAGCCCGGCGGGCGTTTCGTGATCTACGACGTCCTGCAGGGGGAAGGGGGCGAGGTGCTTTACCCGGTCCCATGGGCCCGGGAACCCTCCATCAGCCACCTCGCGACACTGGACGAAATGCAGACCCTCCTCACCACGGCGGGGTTCGCCATCGTGGACGTACAGGACTCGACCGACGAGGGGCAGCGCTGGTTCGAAGCCATGGCGGCGCGGATGGCGGCTGGCGCCGTGCCGGCCGTGACGTTCCAGTCGTTCCTGGGGAACGACTTCCCAGCGATGGCGCGCAACCAGGTGGCCAACCTGCGGGAGCGCCGGATCCGCACGGTCACTTACGTCTGCCAGGCCTGAGGCCTCCCGGCGCTCGGACCTCGGAGCCGGGCCGACGGTCAACGATGGCGGATCCGCGCCCGCACTGCGCCCGGGGCGCCCGCGACGACGCACGGCTTCAGGCCTCGCCGCGGCTCGTCGACCCTCGCGAACGAAGTGCGGGGCTTGAGGATTGATTGCCCATGGAAGGAGACCATCCCCATGGACACCTACTTCGGCATCATCCTGTTCAGCTGGATCGTGATTGCACCGACCATCGGGTTGGTGGTGATGAGCAGCATGGAAAGGCGCCCCCGGCGGCTTCCGTCGCATGTCGGTCCTGACTATTCGGTTTCGCAGCCTGACAATCGCGGGACCATCGCCAGCGCCCAATGACCCGGACGGGAACTAAGGCCTGACTTCGGCATTCGGGTTTGCTGACCTTCACGTCAGACGACGACCCATCCCGCTTCCCCCGGCCGCACCTCCAGCCCGCGGCCGGGGCTTTTGTGGTGGTGAGGCCCATCCGTTCCACAAGACGGAGCGGCGTTCCCACCCACCGACTCTCCCGACGACCTGCTGGTCCCGGCCATCCGTCCATGGACGGCGCTGTGATCGTTGGCGATGGCGAACGCGTTCGATGACGTGCGCTCCTGCGCCGTAAGCGGCACGGATCGACGATCGGCCCGGATCGCAACCGCCGTGAGGATGGGACGAGGGTCGCCAGCACGATATTGCCGGCTATCGGGGTCCAGCTGGCTCGCCGGTCGGCACGAAGAACCGATGGTCGCCCGAGCGTCATCCCATCGCCGACCGACATGACGTTTTGAAGCCTGCCTGTCATCGTGAGACGATCGACCGGCGTTGTACCGCGACTGCGTCTTCTGATACATTCCAGAAATAATTCGCCACCCGTGGCATGAATTGAGAAACAAAGGGAGCGGACGGTCGAAGCTTAACTTGAGCGTGGCAATAACGGGACCGACGGAAGTTCAATCATAATAAGAAGAATTTTGGGCAGGGCCATGAAAATGCGCCGGTGGCGTCGCTTCACGATCTCCGAGTACCTGATCGTTTTCGCGCTCGTTTGCTCAATGCCGGCAATGGTGGCTCTGGCGTTTACGGGGCTCAGCGCGGTCAACGAAGAGCGCGCCCGGGTTCAGGAGCAGGCCGTACTGACAGCGCAGAACTTCAGCCAGGCCACCGATGCCGAGATCAAGAAGCTGGTCGGTGTGCTGGAGACGCTCGCGACGTCGCCGGCGCTCATGTCCGGTGACCTGCGCCGGTTTCGGGACCAGGCGGTCTCGGTCGCCGACAGGAATCGGGCAGGCATCGCGCTTCGCGAGCTCAACGGCCAGCACGTCGTGAGCACTTTGCTGCCGTTCGGCTTCGAGCCCATGCCGGTGACCCGGGATCAGGTGCTGCTCGATGCCGACAAGGCCGCGCTCGAGAAGGGGGCATGGGTCCTTTCAGGAGTCTACAAGGGCGCGACGGACGGCCGCCGGTTCATCAGCATCGTTCTTCCGGTCTTCCGGGACGGGCGGCCGGCCTTCCTCCTGACGCTCGCTCTCACCTCGGACAGGCTGGAGGAACAACTCCGGCTGAGCGGCCTCGCCGATGCCGACTGGCTGTCGGCCATCGTGGGTCAGGACGGGCGTGTCGTCGCCCGGACCCGAGAAAGCGCCCGCTACGTGGGCCAGAAGGCGTCCTCCGACCTGCTCGCCGCGATCAGCCACGCGTCCAGCGGGACCATGCTGTCCCGGACCCTGGACGGACAGGATGTGTGGACCGTCTTCCGAAAGGGCGAAGGCGAACTGACGACCGTCGTTAGCGTATCCAAGGCGGTGCTCGACGCGCCGGTGAAGCGTCTCGTGCTGATGGTGCTTGCCCTGGGCCTCGCAATCCTTGGTTTCAGTATGGCAGGAGCGATCGCTTTCGGCCGGCTCCTGCAGCGTGAGCTCAAGCGGCTGGCGGAAAACGCGAGGGCCATGGAGAACGGGGACGCTCTCCATCCCTTCGCCGGGCGCATCGTCGAGATCGAGACCGCGCAGTCAGCGCTCATCCGGGCAGCGGAACAGGTTCGAGGTCTGGTCAAGGAACTTGATCACAGGGTCAAGAACACGCTGTCGATCATCCAGTCCATCTCGAGCAGGACCGTTCGCGATCCCGGCGACCGGGACAAGATCATCCGTCGCCTCTCGGCCCTGAGTTATGCGCAGGAGGCCCTGAGTTCAGGGGAGGGGAAGGGAATCGACCTCTCGTCGCTGCTCCGGGCGGCATGCTCGGCCGCCGCAGCCGACGTTCGGTTGTCCGGACCGTCCGTTCAACTGACCGCCCGCGCTGCCACCAGCGTCTCGCAGGCCGTTCAGGAGCTTCTGCACAATGCCCAGGTGCATGGGGTTCTCTCGGCTCCCTCTGGAGCGGTTGAGTTGCGCTGGACGGTCGGCGAGGGACGGGTCCGTTTCGACTGGCGGGAGCGGGGCGCCATCGTCGGATGCAACGAGGCCGAAGGCTTCGGTCTGAAACTCGTGCGGCTGTCCATCGAGCGACAGCTCGACGGGTCCCTGACGATCTCCCGGGCCCCGACCGGATGGACCATCCAGTGGTCGTTTCCGCTCAGCAGTCTCCTTGGCGATGCCGCGTCGGTGGCCATGCCGCCGGAGGATGCGCTGGTCGAAACGTCGTAACCAATACGCGAGGCCCTCGAGCCGCCTGAAGCGCTCGTGCAGCGCAAGCCTCCGCCGCCGCGGCAGCAGCCCCCGCAGCGATGGATGCGCGTCGTCCTCCAGGGTCTGACGTGAAGATGGCAGAGGCCCAGAGCCGCTTTGACAGGAACGGCAAGCTCAAGCTTTGCCGATAGCACGGAGATCCAAGTCAATTCAGGTTCGACGGCGCCTTTGCTGCGCAAGCCGTTTGCCTTCGAGGAGCTTCAGGCGGTTCTGGCCGAAGCAGTGGACGGACGGGTTCCGGCACTTGGCGAGGACACCGGCGGCCAGACGTAAGGACGCGTGGCAGGCCGACTGGAGGCACGGCGGTGCGGCGAGCGCCGAGCGAAAGGAGGCGCGGCAGGCATATCAGGCCCGCGCTGCTCGCAGGCCGTTGAAAACATTGGCCTTGCTTCGTGGAGGATCCTTTCACATGCTGCTGACGGCGGCCCCCGACGCCCATCCCGCCGGCGTGGTGGAGCCGCCCATGACGACGCACCGCAGCAGTGCGCGCTAGGGGAGGATGCAACGTGGGAAAGCCAGCGGCGGTTTGGGGTCTGGGCGTGGCGGCCCTCCTCGGGTTCTTGTCTTCTTCAGTGGCGGGAGTGGCGGGCGGAGCCAATGGCCTCGCCGGCACCACGGCCGAGCCTGCGCAAGGCGCGGCACAGGCGCCCGTGAGGCTGGCGCAGGCCGCGACGGGCAACCGTCCGGTATCCTGGTCCGACGTCCAGGCCTCGCGCGGCGAGAAACTGTTCAAGGAGGTTTGCGCCGATTGCCACGGTGCCAGCCTGCGCGGCGGCCTGATCGGCGGCCCGCCTCTCACGGGCTCGGCCTTCGCCCAGAAATTCCTGAACGGCACGCCCGCCTCGGCGCTGTTCCTGTTCAACAGCACCCTCATGCCGCCCGATTCTCCCGGCCAGTACTCTCCCGGCGAGTACGTGGACCTCACGGCCTTCATCCTTCGCGAGAACGGCATCGACTCGTCCGGGGCGCCCATGCCGACCAATCCGGCTGCGCTCGACCACATGATCGTCGAGAAATGAGGCGCCGCATCGCGGGGCAAGCGCTCGCAAGGTGCGGGCAACCGGGGTGATCGGCCCGGAACTCACCATTCAACTCGTGGCGATGCGCCTGCTTGCCGGCATCGCGATCGCCATGGTGCACAGTCTCGCCATAGCCCGCGTGGCCGTGCTTCTGGGCGACGACGGGCCCCGCCATGACGGCCGCACGAGGCCGTTCTCCTCGGGGCACATCAGCCTACCGGGGATCGGCGCCCTGATGCTCACGGGCTTCGGCTGGGCCGCGCCTGTCACCATTGCCGGCGACAGGTTGAAGGGCGGCCGCATCGCGCTGGTCCTCCCCGTCCTGGCGGGCTCGGCGGCCCTTCTGCTGCTCGGGTTCGTTCTCCTGCTGCTGGCCAGCCCGGCCCTCCGCGCTCTCGATTTCACGGCCGGTGTCACGGCTGCGGCCTTCGTGCGGGTTGCGGGACGCCTTTGTGTCTGGATAGCCCTGTTCAGCCTCCTGCCTGTCCCCCCGCTCGCGGGCGCGCACCTGCTGGAGGCGATGGGCGTCCGGTTTCCCCCGCGAGCTGCCGTCGCGGGTGCCATAGCGCTGACGCTTGCTTCCCTGGCAGGGTGGACCCAATGGCTCCTCACGCCCGCTTACAAGGCCATCGCTCCCCTCGTGCTGGGCGCCGATGTCGCGCTGACCTAGACCGCGCCGCGTTTGCCACGCTGCTCAGGATGCCCTAGTTCAGCGGGGCGCCTGCGTAGCGACGAAGGATCCCGGCGGTGGTTCCGGTCGCCGCAAGCTCTGCCATGGCATCGTCGATGGCCCGCTTGAGGGTCAGGTCGCCCTTCCAGAGTCCGAAGACGAGGCCGTGACGCGGCAGGCTTGCGGGTGCCCAGGCCACCGTCCAGTTCCGTTCGCTGGCGAGCCGTGCCGCGAGGAGGGCTTCGGTGACGCCGGCGTCGAAGCGGTGGTCGGCGATTCCGGCTACGAGGTCCTCGGGCGTTCGCACCACGACGATCCGCGCGCCAGCGCCGCGCAGGAGGTTGGAAAGCCCGATGCGGTCGAGCCCTGACACCAGCGTGAGCACTCCGATGGTCCGGCCCTTCCAGTCGGCCAGCGGCTGCGGAGAGATCACGGCCCAGCCCGTGCGGGCGTGTGGCGGCGTGGTCTCGAGGAAAGAGCGGGTCTGATCCGAATCGACCACGCCACCGGCGATCACCTGGCACTGCGCCCGCGTCAGGCCCCAGTTGCGCGGATTGAAGTCGCGGCCAATGGCGTCGTTGACGTTCAGCGCGAGGTCCACCCCCAGGCGCGCCGCCACCGCCTTCAGCAGTTCGATGTCGACCCCAGGCCGCTCCGGGTCCCCGGTGACGAGTGGCGGGTAGGTAGCGGGCGTGCAGGCCCGCAGGGCGCCTCCGGCCCGCACCTCCTTCAGCGCATTGTCGGGGGGCAGAAACGTCACCGCCAGAAGCAGCCCGACGACGACTCCGATCGCCCCGAAATTGCCCGCAAGGCGACGCAGGTCCGGCATGGCGGCTCAGGCTCGCCGGAAGTCGTGGAGCGCGAGGGAGAACAGGATGACGGCCGCCCCGACCATCACCCCGATCCCCATCCACAACGGGAACTGGTGATAGCCGATGAGCACGCCTCGCAGGGCGTCGACCGCGTAGGTGAGCGGGTTCCAGGTCACGAGCGTGACCAGCCATTCCGGATAGGTGACGTAGGTCTGGTCCTTCGAGAGGGAGGGATCCAGCGGGAACATCGATCCGGAGGTGAAGTAGAGCGGCATGATGACGGCGTTCGAGAAGATCCCGAAGCCCTCGAACGTGCGAATGCGGTTGGCGATCACCACCCCCAGCGACGTCACTGCGAAGGACAGGATCGCCATCAACCCGATCGCCTTGAGGGCGCCGAGGGCCGTCAGCGGGACATCCGCGAACCGTGCAAGGATGAGGACGAGGCAGCCATGTGCCAGTGCGACCGTGCTGCCGCCCAGCACCTTGCCCAGCAGGATCGTGGTGCGCGACAGGGGCGAGGTCAGCACCTCGCGCAGGAAGCCGAACTGCCGGTCCCAGATCACCGACACGGCGGACTGGACCGACGTGAACATCACGTTCAGGGCCACGACGCCCGGGAAGATGAACTGCAGGTAGGTGAACGGCACCACGAACGTCGCCTGCCCGTACACCTCTCCGCGAAAATAGGGATTGAGGCCGATCCCGAGGATCAGGACCCACAGGATCGGGCGGCTCGCCCCGCCGATCAGCTGCCCGCGATCGCGGACCGCGCGCATGACCTCGCGGAGCCAGAGCCCGTAGAGACCCCCGAGTTGCAGCATCAGCCAGGAGCGACGCTGCCGGACAGGCGGGGCAGCCCCGGAGCCTGCATCGCCGATCATCGCGTATGCTCCCCGCCGCGCTTGCCGAAGGCGAGTGTCACGTCTCGAGCGTCGGCACTGCGATCCCGCAATTCCCGTCCGGTCAGCGACAGGAACGCGGTCTCGAGACTGGGCGTCTTGGTCGACAGGGCCCGCACCCGGTTGCCGAACTGGTCGAGAAAGGTCTCGATGAAGGCTTCGTCTGCCCTGATCGCGATCTCGCCTCCCTCCTGGTGCGCAATCCTGTCGGCGAAGCGCGCGAGGATGGCAGCGTGGTCGGCCTCGGAACGCGGCGTGCACACCAGGACCTGTTCGCCCTGGCGCTGACGCAGCGCGGCGGGCGTGTCGATCGCCAGCACCTTTCCCTTGTCGATGATGCAGACCTGGTCGGCGTCCTCCACCTCCTCGATGTAGTGGGTGGTCACCAGCACCGTGAGCTGCCTCTCCGCTTTCAGGCGGCGCACATAGTCCCACATTCGCGCGCGGCTCTGGGCGTCCAGCCCGGCGGTTGGTTCGTCAAGCAGCATGATCTCCGAATCGTGGATCAGTGCGCGGGCGATCTCCACGCGGCGCTTCATGCCGGACGAGAGCGCCCGTGCCGGCTTGTCGGCCCAGTCCGTGAGATCCACCATCGCGAGCATCTCGGCGATGCGCCGGCGACGCAGGGGCTGCGGCACGCCGAACACGAGCCCGTGGATCTCGAGGTTCTCGCGCACGGTGAGACGGTCGTCGAGACTGGGCTCCTGGAACACGATTCCGAGCCGGCTTCGCGCCTCCACGGGATCGCGACGGACGTCGAACCCTGCGATCTCCGCCACGCCGCCGTCCGGCGCGAGGATCGTGCAAAGGATGTGCATCAACGTCGTCTTGCCGGCGCCGTTGGGCCCCAGCAGCGCGAACACCTGCTGTCGTGGCACGTCGAAGCTGACGCCGTCGAGTGCCAGCGTGCGTCCGTAGCGCTTGGTCACGGAGGCGATCCGGATCGCAGGTCCGATGGCGCTCACGGCCGTCGCCTCCGGGACGATCGCATCATCGCGCCGGCCCGGGGTTTCTGGAACCGTACCGGCCCAGGATCGCGGGTATGGAGCCATCGGCCGTGAGGGCCGCGATGGCCTGGTCGATCGCGTTGCGCAGGAAAGTGTTCTGGCGCAGCAGCAGGCCCCCCACCCCGAGGGAGGTGGCGGGCAGGGGCGTGGGCGCGATCACCCTGAACGACGCGAGCGCCGGGTTATCCTTCTGGATGGCGCGGAAGCTCGGGGCCCAGACGAGGCCGACATCCGCCATGCCTCCCGCCACTGCCTCCAGCGCCATCTGGTCGCTGCCATACGGGAAGATCGGCCAGCGCTGCTGCGGCTGGAGGCTCAGATTGTAGCTCGCCAGCCTCACATGGGCGGTGGTGCCGCCCGTGGCCGCGATGGGTCGGCCGGGAGGCAGGTCCGCCAGCGCGCGCAACCCGGGCTTCGCGGTGACGTAGACATACGCAACCTCCGCATAGGCGCGCGTCACGCCAACCCATGGCGGATATCCGCCGGGAATGAGCTTGAAGCCCATGACGACGTCGCAATGCTGGAGAAGGATGGAGTAGAGGCGGGTCAGGTCCTCGAGCTCGGCGTCGTTGGGGATGACGTAGCGCTGCGGCTGCAGCAGCAACCCGTGCGCGATGGCGTCCGCGATCTCGCCGTCCTGCTCGAAGTCCGGGTCCCGCCGGTCGATGCAGTACCGGAACTGCGAGTCGTCCGTCCGCCGCCCCATGTTCCATTCGCCGTAGGCGTAGGGCTGGTCGTTGTAGAATTCAGGTTCGAGCTGGGCGCGCGCCTGCCTGGCGCCCGGCACCGCCACGATGGCGGCAAGTCCGAGCCCCACGGCGGCGCGCAGGAAGAGCCGGAACACTGACAAGCCCGCACCTCGTCGAAAAACGAGACGGGCCGGGAACCGGTCCGTCTCGCTGTCGATCATGTCACGCGCACGCTATGAGGCGCGCGCCGGTGGCGTCAGCGCACCGCGAAGACGTAGACCTCGTGGGGGTTGTGTGCCGGAAGCGCGATGTCGGGAGTGATGAGCTTCAGGCGCCCGAGGCCCGAGGACCAGTTCGTCACGACCGCGATGTACTGCTTGCCGCCCGCCATGAACGAGATCGGGAACGACTCGATCGAGTTCGGGAAGGTCGGGCTCGTCCACAAGAGCTCGCCCGTCGTGTCGTCGAAGGCCAGCAGCTTGCGGTCCAGCGTGCCCACGAAGACGAGGCCGCCCGCGGTCGGCAGCGTCGAGGTGGTGACCGGCGCATACTGGCGGTACATCCACGCGTCCGTGCGGTCGTCCAGCTTCACGGCCCGGACCTGCCCGATCTTGCCGTCGCCGTTCGGCACCGGCACGCGGTTGTAGGTGGCGAGGCCGCCGCCCGTGTAGACCTGACCCTGGTCGAGCGGGTTCAGCACCGTGTTGGAGCAGAACTCGACCGTCGGCAGGTAGAGCATGCGCGTCTTCGGGCTGTAGGACGTCGCCTGCCAGGCCCGACCGCCGGGGTCCGCGGGGCAGTTGAAGGTCGTCTGGCCGAGCTGCGGGATCACCGCGGGGTTGATCGTCTTGGCGCCGGTCTTGGGATCGATCGACTGGACGACGTTCTGCGGGACCGTCTCCTTGCCCCACAGCCACTCACCGTTGGTCCGGTCGATCGCCTCGATGATGCCGAGCTTGCCCGTCGTCACCACGGTCTTGCGCGTCTGGCCGTTGACCGGCAGGTCGAGGATCAGACGCTCGTAGACGTAATCGAGGTCGAGCGTGTCGTTCTGCAGGTACTGGTGATACCACTTCAGCTTGCCGGTCGTTGGATCGATGGCAAGGGTCGAGTCCGTGTACAGCGCGTTGTTGGTGTACTTCGGATCAGGGTTCTTCGGCAGGAGGCCGTTGATGACGGCCGGCCAGGGGTAGGGCTGGCCGACGCCGGCGTAGAACAGGTTCTGCTCGACGTCGTATGAGCCCGCGATCCACGCCGACGCCCCGTAGCGCGCCTCGGTCGGGACGCCGTTCCAGCTGTTGCCTTCCGGCGTGTCGCCGCGCGCGATCGTGTTGACGCGCCACAGCTCCTTGCCCGTCTTGGGGTCATGTCCGGAGAAGAAGCAGCCGCCCGGCTGCGCGTTGGAGCAGCCCGTCATGCCCTGGATGAGCACGCCATTGGCGATCAGCGGCCCGCTGGTGTAGCCCCAGCCCTTCTTGACGTCCGCGACCTGCTGGTCCCAGACGAGCTTGCCGGTCTTGGCGTTGATGGCGAGGATGTGCGCGTCGCGGGTGGCGACGTAGAGGTTGTCGCCGTAGATCGCCTTGTTGCGGACGCCGTTCGGGAGGGTGCCCTCGGGCAGGCGGTACTGGTACTGCCAGAGCAACTCGCCCGTGGCCGCATTCAGCGCCTGGATCAGGTGGGTCGAGTTCTGCACGTACATGACGCCGTCGTGCACGAGCGGCGTTTCCTGCGTCGTGCCGCCGGGGGTCATGCCCCACGACCACACGAGTTGCAGGTTCTTGACGTTGCTTTTGTTGATCTGGTCGAGCGGGCTGTAGCCCCAGCCGTCATACGTCCGGCGCCACATGAGCCAGTCGCCGTCCGGCGGATTCTTCAGCATCTCGTCCGTGACGGTGCTGATGCGGGTCGCCGGGTTGTTGGCGGCGGACGTCTGCGCGAGAGCCGTTGTCGCAGCGATCGCCGTCAGCGTAGTGGCAAGAATTGTCGAACGCAGAAGTGCCTGCGCGATCATTGCTTCCCCCCATGTTTTGTTCGGCTCGCCTGCGGCTTGCCGTGACGCGGCTTTCGCCAGAAAGCCACGACGCATTTCGTATCATGGGGGGCCCACTGGCGCCTACGACGAAAGGCTAGCGGGAGCAGTGCTGCAGCGCGTCAAACACGGTCGGAGCACTGCCCAGAACCAGCTATCGTATAGTTGTGACGGCAGGTAAAGAAAGTATATTATTTCCACATCCTCATTGGGTGATTTATTCCCCTGGCGAGCGAACGTAATGGCGCATGCGGGGCGCGCAAATCAGCCATGCAGGGTGGAAATCGTCCCTCTGTCCGGCGTCACCGGAGTGCGGATCGCGCCATCGCGAATGCCGCGAGGGGCCACAGAGTGCGCCAAGGCTCCGGCGGCCATCCCCGATCACGTCGAGCCGACGGCACGCAAGTCGCCATTCGCGGTCCGCGCCCTCCCGCCCGTACGATCCCCGCCGATGCCAGGAACCTGACATGCCAGACGGCGTGCGCAAGGGGGGCTGGGCTTAAACTTGGGATGGCGGAGACGGAGTCCGTCATATCCCTCTCCGTCGGCATTCGCAGCCATCCGGCGATAGCTCTGACAAGCCATTGAAAAACTGAAACGAACGGGAAGGAGATGGATTCACTTATCCGCCGCCATTCGCTATCGTGCGTCATCAATCGGGTTCCAGTTTGGGGACCAAGTTGGGGACCAGAGGAGTGACGGCGATGGCGAAGGGGATCAACAGGCTCTCGGCCAAGGCGGTCGCGACGGCCAAGGCAGGCAAGCACTCCGACGGCGGCGGCCTCTATCTCATCGTCTCGGAGACCGGCTCCCGGAAATGGGTTCTCCGGTACGCCAAGGGCGGCAAGCCGCGCGAGTTCGGTCTCGGCTCGGCCCGCGACGTGACGCTCGCCGATGCGCGGGTGAAGGCTGACACGGCCCGCAAGGCTCTCGCCAACGGCGCCGAGCCGAACGCCGCCCCGGCGGTCCCCAAGGCGGTCCCCAGTTTCGGCGAGGAGGCCGATGCCCTCATCGCCAGCATGGAGCCGGCATGGAGGAACCCGAAGCACCGCGCCCAGTGGCGCGTGACGCTCGGCGCCGAGCCCTACACGGCCAGCAAGGTCCGCACCGAGGCGAAGGCTCACGCCGAGCACGTCAAGGCGCTTACGGCCCTCCGGGCGAAGCCGGTGGATGCGATCGACACGGCGGATGTGCTCGCGGTCCTAAAGCCTCTCTGGCAGGCCGCACCGGAGACGGCCTCGCGACTGCGGGGGCGCATCGAGGCGGTGCTTGGCGCCGCTACCGCCAAGGGCCACCGCGCGGGCGCCAATCCGGCCCAGTGGCGCAATCACCTCGACAGGCTCCTGCCAAAGCGCGCGCGGCTCACGCGCGGCCACCATGCTGCGATGCCCTACGCCGAAGTTCCGGCCTTCGTCGCCCGGCTTCGCGGCACGCGCGGGCTGAGTGCTCTGGCGCTGGAATTCACGATCCTGACGGCGGCGCGCTCCGGCGAAGTGCTCGGCGCGCGGTGGAGCGAGATCGACCTCGCGGCGAAGGTCTGGACGGTCCCGGCGAAGCGGATGAAGGCGGGTAGGGAGCACCGTGTACCGCTGAGCGACCGTGCCCTTGCGATCCTGGAGGACGCGGCCAAGCTGCGGGAGGACGACGGTCCCGGCGCCTTCGTGTTTCCCGGCCAGAAGCCGGGCCGAGGCCTTTCAAGCATGGCGCTGGAAATGGTCCTCCGCCGACTAGATGTCGATTGCACCGTGCATGGCTTCCGTTCCGCCTTCCGCGATTGGTGCGGCGAGGAGACCTCGTTCCCGCGGGACTTAGCCGAGGCGGCGCTGGCGCACACGCTAAAGGACAAGGTCGAAGCCGCGTATCGCCGGGGTGATGCTTTGGAGAAGAGGAGAAAGCTGATGGCAGCTTGGTCCGACCACTGCAGCGTGGACTGCGCTGCGAATGTCGTTGCCATCCGCCGGGACCGAGTGCGACGCTAAATCGCCTCCGACGTGGGCCGCCCTGAGGTAGCGCATGGACGAAAAGTCTGAGATCGAAGAAGCGCTGGCCGATGCAAAAGCCATTGTTCTTAGCAGCGTGCAGCGGGTCACTTCGTGTGGACCTCTCGATGACCAAGCCAGTCGTCTCCTAGTTTCGCAGCTAGAGATCCACTGGGCAAATATCTCTAGAATCATCCGGTCAGCAGCGCTTGATCGGAAAGAAATGGCTTCACTGGCGGCGAGTATTTCGTATTTAATCGTTACCACATTTTGGCTCGGCGAACATGACCCGCGACGGAAAGTTGCTTGGGTCGAGGAGTTAAATCGTCAGATCAGGCAAAGTGAACGGAACCTTTCAATCGTCGGAAACCGCGCAAAGCGAGAGAAAAACGCTGCATTTCGAACTACCGTTCAGGAATGTGCGCGCCGGATACATACTCGCAACCGAAAATGGACGGCCAACGCCATTGCCACTTCTGCGGAAATGAAAGACGCCCTTGCCTCAGCTCACGATGAACTCCGTGCGCAAGGCAAAGACAGACCGCTACCCAAGCCCTCGACCGTCTACGGCTGGGTGCAGAAGGTTTTGGAACCGGGCGGAGCCAAAAAGAAAGGTTCCGAGACCGGGCGGTCCTGAAGAAAATTCGACCGATGAAGCTTGAGGCAGTCGTGGGTTTTCATCAGCCTTCGTCGTCAACCGTCAACTTACGGTGGGAGACAGACGACTATGGAAAACGCCAAAGGCGCACCCATTACGGCAACCGTTCATCGAGCCCGCGAACTCTCCGGCCTTGGGAACACGAAGATCTACGAACTGATCAGGAGCGGCGAACTCCGCTCCACGCAGGTCGGCACGCGTAGACTAATATTTGTCGACAGCCTGCGTGCCCTTCTTGAGAAGGGCGTCCGCTAATTATGGCATCGAAGGAGTTGAGCCCGGAGACGGTCGCCACCGCTCCGGGCTCGGGATCATGCGTTTGCGCGGTGCGACGCAGCCCCGAAATTAACTCACACACTGTTCAGTTTGAAGACCCGGCGCCAGACTACCTGGCGCGGCGGTACGGACTGCGGCCTGTTCTCGCGCGTCTCATTGCCGAACTCGCCGGCATTGGACGGAGGCTGGCATGATGACGATCTCGTCGTCCGCCTTCGAGGAACGCCGGCGCGGGGTAAACGCTCAGAGCATCGCGCAAGAAGTCTTGGATCGATACCGGGCGCTCCCTGGACTGGCTGACATCCACATCAAGTACCTGCTGGAACGCGGCGTTCCCGCACAAGCGCTGCACCGGCCTGAGGTGTTGGTTCGGGCTGACGTCCACCATCTCGCCGGCGCTCGCTTCGTGTTCGCCGACGAGTTGCGCGCGGAGGCGCCGACGACTGCCGCGCTGATCGTCGTGGCCCACGACCAGGATGGTGTGCCGGATGACCTCATCGCGTGGTCACCGCGTGCCGGTGTGTTGGGGACGTGGCTGGGTCGCCGTTGTTGCGTCGGCGATGCCTACGGACCTCGGCTTGATGAGCACGGCGGTCTGCTCGTTCACGCCGATCCTCTCGGCTGGCTCCAAGCTGACCGGCGGGGCGTGGCCGTGGTTGATCCCGCCTTGGCCCGAGAACATCTCTGGGGCGCGGGGCCGTTCGTCGTGGACGGCGACGTCACCTTCGCCCGGCACCTCGAAACGGTCCTGACGCTTCCTTCGCCCGACATCATCGTCATTCGCCCCCGCCAGGAGGCGGCATAGACATGGCTATTCGTTACGCTGAGCGCGACGGGACGCCTATGCAGCGCCCGTTCTCAAGCCCGCCGCCGCGACTGTCGAACGTGGGCGACTCCCGTTCACTGCCGGAACCCCCGCCTTCAGCATCTTTCGGCACTAATGGCACTAGTGGCACAGAGGGCGACTTCCGGCCGCTTGATCGCTCCATGCTGGGAACGGGTCGCTCACCGGCGCCGGAGTTTCCCGTCCAGCTGCTCGGGCCAGGGTGGGGCACCTGGTGCACTGAGCACGCCATCGCCCGCTCGACCGCCGTCGACTACGTGGCCACAGGACTTCTGGCCACGGCTGCCAGCCTGATCGGAAATGCCAGATGGGCTTGCGTGGCGCCCGAGTGGTCGGAGCCGACAGTGCTGTGGGCCGCGCTCGTCGGAGGTCCGAGCGCCGGCAAGAGCCCTGCACTCGATCCCGTGTTGCGTATCGTGAAGGAGATCGAGGCGGTCGCCATCGAAGCTGCGAGGCCCCGCGTGCAGGAGCGCGAGGAAGCCATTCAACGCGCTCGCGCAGCACTTGAGTCGTGGCAGGGCGCCCTGCGCGCGGCAGCCAAGGCCGGGGATACCCCGCCCGAGCGTCCGGTGGATGCCATCGAGCCTGAACCGTTGGCGTTGCCCCGCATGCTGATGTCTGACGTCACGGTCGAGAAGTTGGCGACCATCCTGCGCGACAATCCGAAGGGCGTCCTGGTCAACCGGGACGAGATCGCGGGATGGGTGGAGAGCTTCGGGCGGTACAATGGGGCATCAGGTGCTGAGCGGGCCATGTGGCTGGAGGCCTTCGGCGGGCGATCCTTCCGCGTCGACCGACAATCCAGGCCGGAGCCGATCTTCATCGACAGACTTTCGGTCTCTGTCTTGGGAGGCATCCAGCCGGATCGGTTGACCGCCATCAATGGCGCGGCTGATGACGGTTTCGCGGCGCGGTTCCTCTTCGCCTGGCCCGATGCCGTGGACGCCTTCACGGTTCGCCAGGAGACGATCGATGGGACTGCGCAGCGGTTGGCTCTCCAGCGTCTCGCTGATCTGTCCTTGTTTCCCGACCAGTTCGCAAAACTGAACCCGGCGTTCGTCCCCCTGTCGGCGGCTGCTCTCCATCACCTTGAGGCATTCGGCGGCGCCATGAAGCGCGCGGCGAATGAGGCTTCCGGGCCTCTCGCCGGCGCCCTTGGCAAGGCGGCCGCGCATGCTATCCGCCTCGCGCTGGTCATGGAGTTTCTGTGGTGGGCCGAACGGGGCGGAACTGAACCGCAGGAAATCTCCGATCTCGCCATGCTGGCTGGGATCGGCTTGGTTGACGGATACTATTGTCCGCAGGCAAGGCGCGTGTTCCGCGAGGCGTCCGTGCCCCCAGAGGAGGTCTGCGCGATCGCCGTGGCGAAGTGGATCGTCGCAACGAAGGTCGACCGCTTCAACGCCCGGGAGGCGCGACGTCGCATCGGCGGTGCTGTCCGTGATGCCAGGGCCATGGATCAGGCCTGCGAGGTGCTGACAGAGGCAGGCGCAATCATGCCCGACCCGACCCGCACGGGTGGCACGCACGGCCGGCAGTCGAAGGACTATCGGGTGAACCCCGCCGTCCATGAGGAGGGCGTCTGATGACCTCCCCATGGCTGCAACTCGCGCTCGATGCGATAGGCAGGGAGGCCGCTCGGCCGACCCCAACCCCCAGTGCCAATAGTGCCGTTAGCGCCGATAGGGGCCGTAATGGCACTAATGGCACTATTGGCACACACCCTCCCTCTTGCCGAATGGGAGACCGGGTGCGCCTCGACGCGGCAGACCTCGATGAGAGAGCCGCCATCGTCGAAGTCGACGGCAACATCCCTCCCATCTACGCCGCGCGGTTTGCTGCCTTGATGCAGGCTTGCCCGGACGGAGTGCCAATCCCGCGCTGGCAGATGTTCGTCGACGACGGCGGCCACTTCCTCGACGCCTGGGGACATCAGGCCGCAGCGCTCGGCTGGACGCCCCAGAACCTGTTCGGGTTGCACGAGACCAAGCCGCTCGTCAGGCATGACGCCACGGGCCTGCTGTGGCTGCTCAAGGGCGAGCGGGTCGTGGCCCTCACGTCGACTGCGGCGAGGCTGTCAGGTGGCCTCGTCTACCGCCGCACCCATCCTCAGCCCTCTCCGGAGTGCACGGGCCAGCCCTACCGGCAGCCAAGGACCACGGATCAGCCATGAAAGCGAAGTGTGCACCCACATCCGCGAAGCGACATCTCGCGGTCCGCAGTCGTCAAGCTCGGAAGCCGTCCGGAGCTCTCGCAAAGCCCTACGAGCCCACAGCGAGCGAAACGGCGGTTCTCGCGGATCTCAAGGAGCGACGGAGCAAGAAGGCGTATGCGCCGCACGTCACGAACACGTTCAAGGACGGCGTGAACCGCACGTCGATCGACCACCCCGACGAGTCCGTCGGCACGTTGTTGTTGATGAACGCCCTCGGCACGCCGACGTACGAACTCTTCAGAGGGGTGATGGACGGCGTGATCAGTGCGACAGGCCGCAATGGCGTCATCGATGAAACGCAGCTGAACTTCGTCCTGGCGTTCGTTGCTGGCGTGCAGCCGCGCGACGAAGTGGAGACGCTTCTGGCTGCGCAGATGGCCGTCATTCATTCGGCCGTTATGACCGCGACCCGGCGGCTGAGCCACGTCAGCAACCTCGACCAGCTGCAGGCGAACTCGAACTCACTGAACAAGCTCGCCAGAACCTACGCCGCCCAGATGACGGCGTTGAAGCAGTACCGCTCGACGGGTTCGCAGACGGTCACCGTGCAGCACCAGCACGTCACTGTCTCTGACGGCGGACAAGCCATTGTTGGTAACGTGACCCACGGGGGCGGGGAGAGGATGTCGCGAAAAGGGAAGCCAACCCCATGACCAAGCCCGCAGCTCTTCGAGACTGTCCGCGCTGCACGGCTAGGTCGAAGCGGACCGGCTTGCGCTGCGCGGCCCCGGCCGTTAGGGGCTGGCGAATCTGCCGCAACCATGGCGCCGGCGGCGGAGCGCCGAGTGGTCCCCGCAATGGCGCCTATCGGCACGGGCGCTACACGAAGGAGGCTATCGCGACACGCGCTCTCCTTCGCGCGTGCCAAAAGAACCTGAAAGATATCCGAACAGGTTTCGATTAGAGAGGAGGGAGGACCACTCTATCCGCTGCCTTCCACCAAGTCGGAGACAGGTAAAATACCTAGTTGAAAAGGGCATTCGGAGACAAAGAGGTCAAGAGAGACGCTCCCGTGCTTGATGAAGCCGGGAGCTCCCCCGTCGATTAGTCTACTGCAGCCAGAAAATCACTGCCGGCTAGCGCGTGTAGGCCACTTACTTCTAGGCGAAACTCTGTTTTTGCAATGTTCCCGTCCGTGTCACCCTGAACAATCGTGTTTCCGCCGATGTAGCTGAACGTCACCCCGTTCGCGAGCAACGCACCTGCGCGGCTGTGTCGGTCGGGACGCCCGCTCGCTCGCCGGAGTCGACCTCGGCCTTCCTGATCCACTCGTTCAGCGTCTGGGCCGTGCAGCCAATCCTCTCGGCAACCGATACGATCGATGCCCAGCAGGATGTGTGCTCGTGCTCGTGATCGAGGACTAGCCGCACAGCGCGGGTCCGCACCTCAGGCGAAAACTTGTTCGTCGTCTTACTCATGATGGCTCCACCCTCTCAGGAGTTGGAGCCTCCGGCAAACCCGGGGCGGTTCACCTTGCTAAAACTCGGATACGCGTATCCGATAGCCGATATCGCAGGAGATCATCATGAGAGCGATACTCGGAGTTGGCACAGTCACAGCAATCATAATGACGGCGGGTCATGCCGCCATTGCAGCACCGGATGACCCTCTACCGCTCTATCAGAAGGACGGCTCTACCACACTCGGACCTGATCTTGGATCTGGGAAGGAATACCACTTCTCATTGCTATATGGATTTCAAAGTTGGGGCGTGATGAGAGTTAGTAAAGAGCAGGGTTATCCCGTTCGGCTGGGCCAGTACGGCTTACGGTTTGAAACACGCGAGGGATATTGTGGATTTGATCAAGAGTGGAACGATTGCAAGAAGGGGCGAAATCGCCACGAAATCGCTGGAACGAAGGATGCATTCAATGTAGAATATTGGTATTCTTTTAGTGCGTACTTTCCGAAACAATTTGGAGCGAAGGATCGGGTCGGAACGACATTCTTTCAGATCAAAGGCGCTCCCGTAGATGCTTGGCGGCTGAGATTCTGGAAAGATCGCGGGATTGCCTTTGAGTACGAACTGAACTTCCAGAGGAAATTTTTGAAATCTGTCGCCGAGATTTCGGATCGGTGGAACGATTTTTTGGTTCAGTTTCGCCACAGCCGCACGAGCGATGGGTACGTGAGGATTTGGCTTGACGGGAAGCTCGTCCACTATTTCTCGGGCATAACTGCTGACCCAAATGGGAAAAGCAGCCCGTATCTCAAGATTGGGCTCTATAACACTGTCATGAGTGCCTCCGGTAACCCGGTTGATGGTGCGAGTAATGGAAACGGTCAGGGGCTCCCAAACCTTGTTTACTACGTTGACGAGTTGCGTTTCGGAAGGAATTGCGCCGACCTGAAGCTCAGCGATCTCGGGTATGATTGCAAGAAGCTTAGTTTCCAACCGTAGAACCCAAGCATCGGATTGATTTTGCAGGAAAATATGTCCCGATTGGCTCGAGGTCTCCTATTGGGTCTACTTGGGCAAGTGGCAGAACCACGGACTCGCCACCGCATTTCGGAGCTTGGTGTACGGACTGCACCCGGAATGGCAGACAAATCCCAGCCTCAGCGACCCCGTCCAAAGCCGCCAGAAGCCGCAGTACTGATTGGGTGTCCTCAGCCTGGATCGGGCTTTGCTCAGTGCCACAACGGCTCACGACGGCAGTCCTCGATAGCCTGCAGGAGGCCATTGGCGTGCTGATCGGAAAAGATGCGTGGGCGGCGGGTCACCATAGATGGAATAAAACGTGAACAAAGGAGTCATGTTGACCGCCGGAGAGAAGGTCGGAATGTTTCGGCCTCGCCCCTGAAAGGGTCTCGGCGAACGCGGCGCGGCAACTCCCTGCGGTAGGACCCCCTCTTTCGGGTCAAAAACACAAAATCGAGCCGATGAATTTGGTCTATGCAACCTCAATGATTTCGGTAGGATTTGGACGTTGCAACCTTACTGGGGGATGCATGATGAGGACCTTCATCATCTTTGCAGCGCTCGTTGCTGCCAGCATAGCACACGCAGCCGACAAGAAGTTGACTGGGCCCCAAATCAAAGCAGCCTTTACGGGAAAGGCGGGGACATGGTCCAGTACAGATGGAAAGACTAGCGGAAATTTTTCCTTCACGGCAGATACTGAAAGCATAACAGGAAATTTTCCTGGGTTCTCGGAGGACAAGGGTAAATGGTGGGTGAAGGGAAATCTTTTCTGCAATCAATTCGCGAAACTCCGTAGCGGAAAAGAGGCATGTCAGGAAATAATCCAAACTGGCGACAAGACGTATAAGTTTGGCACATCCTCGACAGTTACTCTGAACTGAATGGCGTCGCTGTTCGGATCTGTTCGCGATGCCGCAGAGAGAAGGGGTGGGCGATCTCGCCTGCCCCTTCCGAGCCCAGACGGGATAAGCAGCGCCAACTCGGAGGGTACGTCTCCACCGGCCAATTCCCTGGAAGCGGCTCCGTTCCGTCGTGAAGTCCCATCTCGAAGCCGCTGCTGGAGGAGCGCAAACAGCAACCGCTGCGCGCGAGGCCAGGAAGGAATGTCATGACCGACCTTTCACGCCGTAGATTGCTGGTCGGGACCGGCGTGCTTCTCACCACGGCCTTCATTGCCGAAGCTCGAGCAGCATTTGCCCAAACCGGCCGGCTCCTCCTTCCACAGCCGCAGCAAGCCGAGATCGAAATTTTCGTCCACCTTCGCGAACGCGGCTGGATCACAGTCGGCCCGGACCTGATGACGCATCCCGACCCGCCGACGTGGCGTGACTACCTGACCGGGTACAGGAGGATGGCCTCGACGGAACCGGACGAGGTGTTCGCCGAGGCAGCTGAAGTCGAAGCCGAGCAAGTCGATGATACGATGCGGGCACGGGAGTGGGAGCACGTCTGGCGCGGCGAACTGTGTCCAGAGGCGCAGGCCTACCAACTGTTGTCGAAGCTTGACCTAGGGGCGCATATCCTGCGGGAGGAACTTCTGGAGGACTTCTGGGAACCTGAACTGGAAGCAGTCACCTTCTACCCTGAAGGTCAGTATCTTGGCGACTCGTCGAAGCTCGTACGGATAGAGCATCCAGTCACCGCGTCACTGTTACAGGCGCGTTTGATCGATCTCGGAATGCGAGTTGCCGTAAAGCAAGCCTGATTAGGCAGATATTGGCCCTCTTCCCTCCCAACCTACTCACGATGGAATTATTGGGCCAAGGCTTGAACGGCGGCCGCTTCACGCCAAGCAGGCTCACCAGGAAGGAGAAATTTCATGATCGACAATTCACGTCGCGCACTGCTGGTCAGGGGACGCTGGGATGATCTTTCCTTGGGCGCCTAGCAGTGAAGGGCGTGAAATGCTCGGCAGTATACGCTCAGCTTACGCTTGCCGTTCTCTCTCTCTCTCTTGGCTAGCCTCAACTCCGCGAGCCGCGCGGAAGGCCAGCGCGTTCGGAAGAGCTTGGGTGGGTCATGTCGCAGGAAAGCAAAGAGCCATTCAACCAGTCCATACGGACCGCCTCTGATCGTGAAGCTCGCTTGGGTCTTCACTACGACATACCGGGCGTTGATCCCGAGAACGTCGCGTTGTTCGCGAAAATCGCGAGGCTCGTTGGGCTCGGGCTGGTCGTTGCTTTTGTATGGTGGGGGCTATTCGACACATATCATCCGTTCGAGGATCTAGCGGCGGCGCTCGGCATAGGATGGAGAAATCGCGCCTTTTTTTCATACGGCCTCGGGGCTGTCATTTTGGCCTTGGGTTGGTTCCTGAGGTTCAGAATTGGTAATCTTTTCTTCGTCGCAATCTTCGCTATCTGGGGGCTGATTACGCGGCTTTTTCGGTCCGTGTAGAGGTGCAACAGAACTTCTTTGGGGGCGGAATGAAGAAGTATCAGGTCTTGATGGCTGGGTTGGTGTGCGCCGGCTGCCAGTCGCCGCAGGGCTCGACTTGGGCCATGGCGGACTTCAACAAGTACGGTCTCTACTACGACGAGTTCCCAACCGCGTCCCTGTCCATTGGCATGAGCACGGCGTCCCTGCGGAGCTTGTTTGGGCAGAACATGAAAGCTGTTGAGGCCGGACCCAGCGGCACTGTCTACGCCGTAGACCGCTGGGTCAGCGTCGCAGGACCGGACTACGTCGGTCAACGGCTCTACTTGAACATGCACAACGACCAACTGATAGGATGGAAGGTCGCCAACGCGGAGACGCTGACGGTCGTGCCGCGATCATGGTAGGTAAATGACGGATTCGAAAGCACCAAGCAGCCATCGCGGCGAACGCGGTTCGGCTCGCCAGGTTATTTGCTCGGTGGACCAGGAGTGGAGCTTTGTTGCTCCCGCGCCTCTAGCAGGCTCCTGAGATAGGTACTGCTCTCCTTGGCCCAATTGCGCAGGGCTTCCACTTCCGAGGGCGTCAACATATCCGCTGCGGGGCGAAGGCGTGCCTCCGAGAAAAGCGAATTCTGCTGATTGGCGGCCTGTTTGCTCTTGTCCTCGTTCAACTCTAGGACCTCCGCCTTCAACCTATGCTCCAGGGCAGTTCTTGGTGATCGTTGCCTTACGAACCGCCTCCTGCTCTCCCTTCAAGCGGCCGATCTCAGGGGCGATGTTGTCGCCAGACATCGAGGAGACGGGGAGTCCGATGAGGACGACGCCCACAATGTCGTTGGTCCTTGCCTTTTCCTGTTGGGCCGATGCCGTGGCCAGCGCTGCTGACAGCCTCTGGCTCTCCTCGCCCAGCTGCCGGCAGGACCAATTCTGGTAGGTCACCTCGCTAACGTAGGACGGGGAAATGCTCTCGGGGCTCTTGGCACACCCTGACCTGCCACTGAGTTTTTCCTCCACCCGGAGTTAGAGTCCGGCCCTTCGAAGGGCGGACAGATGAAGCGAGCACG